>JAVHRK010000156.1:0-1844 GCA_036171615.1 Bacteriovoracaceae bacterium | reverse complement strand
CGTCCTACGATTCACTTTTTTCTAAAGTTAAATCAGTGCTAAATCAAGACCCACACTCCGGACATTTGTTTTTATTTATTAATAGCGGACGAACTAGTTGTAAATGCCTCTATTACGACGGCACTGGACTCGTCATTATTTCAAAGCGAATGGATAAGGGGACATTTTCAAGAATCAATCCGATGTTTAAAGGAGAAATTGTTTTAACAGAGGCAGAATTCGGATTGTTCTTTGAAGGCGCAAACCTTGAAAAAAGATTTATAGAAAGTCCTCCAGAAAGAGTTATGAAACATCAAATTCTCCAATGAAAATCATTGCCAATTAAAATATTTTTTGAAATAATTTTGAAGTGGATCAACAATACTTATTCGATGTCATTCCCGCAGAGAAATTTGAAATTCTGACAAGAGAAGAGTTAATTATCTTGGCCAGAGGCGAGCATGATATGCGCCTTCACTTTGAAGAAGAGAATAAGCGTTTAATAAAAATGTTGGATACAGCCGAACAGAAAAGTTTTTTAATAGAAGATCAGCTTGTTGTTATAAAAAGTAAAATTTTTGGAAAGAGTTCAGAGAAGTCACCATTGGTACCCACTGATAAAAAAGAGAAGGGGGCAAAAGAAAAAAAAGTAAAAATTCAATTACCGAGCCTTCGCTATCCAAATGCCCCATTAATAGAAAAAGATATTGAACTAGCTGAGCTGCCAAATTGTAGTTCCTGCGGAAGTCAGATGGAAGACTCTGGGCTCACGGAAGATTCAGAGCAGTTAACAGTGATTCCGAGACAATTTAGCGTGGTTAGATATAAGAGACATAAGTATCGTTGTGGCTGCTGTCACGGTGATTTAAAAACGGCCCCAGCGCTTCCTAAGATTAAGGAAGGCTCTGCTTATAGTGATGAAGTTATTATCGATGTGGCATTGTCAAAATATTGCGATTTGATTCCAATTGATCGATATGTGGCGATGGCAAAGCGCTCGGGAATTATGGATTTGCCACCTAATAGTTTAATTCAATTAACTCACCATCTCGCTGATTTTTTAGAAATCATTTATAAGAAAATAAAAACGGAAATTACAAAAGAAAAAATTGTTCACGGAGATGAAACTCCTCATCGAATGCTTGAAGGCGATGAGAATTCCAATTGGTCCCTATGGGGATTTTCTACAAATACTGCTAGTTATTTCGAAGCACATAGTACGCGCTCAGGAGATGTTGCCATTGAATTTTTAAAAGATTCAGATTGTGAGTTTTTTATGAGCGATGCTTATTCTGGTTACAACAAGGCGATTAGAATCACCAATGAATACCGAGTTGTTAATGGCAAAGTTGAAATTATAAAATTTTACTGTAATGCTCACGCAAGAAGAAAGTTTAATGACTCATTAATAAATTTCAAACAAGAATCAAATTATTTTATAAAGTGCTATCGCAAGATCTACCGACTTGAAGATAAAAAAAGATTAACTTTTGAAAAAAGAAGGAAATGGCAAATTATTTACTTTAAATTGATGGAAAGAATGGCAATTGCTATAAGGAATAGTCATCCACCCAAAAGTTCATTGGGAAAAGCGATAAATTATTTTATAAATAACTATTTAGAATTAACAATGTTTTTAAAATACGAGGATGTACCAATAGACAATAACTCTCAAGAGAGATTAATGAGGAGTCCTGTTATTGGACGGAAGACCTGGTATGGCAATCATTCAAAAAAAGGTGCCGTGACTTCTGCAATTTTATTTTCAATTATTGAAAGTTGTAAGTTAAACAATGTGAATCCAAGAATTTATTTTAAAGAAATAGTTCAATCCATGCATCAGGGGCAAGAACCCCTAACTCCAT
>JAVHRK010000155.1:0-1881 GCA_036171615.1 Bacteriovoracaceae bacterium | reverse complement strand
GAGCTATCAGAAAAAAGTTAAGAACATGATCAACAGTGTTTATGAATGGGGCATTGAATACAAGCATGTCAAAGGGAGAACCGAAGGCCCTCTTCGCGGTCTCATCATTGATATAAGTGAAGAAAAGGTTCCTGACATTTTAACATTGGAAGAAATCAAAAAATTCTTAATGAGCGCAAAAGTTTTAGGGCATCGCTGGTATCCAGTTTGGGCCATGGCCGTATTGACTGGTATGAGAAGTGGAGAACTTCACGCACTTACTTGGGATCAAATTGATCTTGAAAAAGGTGTAATTGTCGTTGACCGCTCTTATGATTCAAATGCGAAAAATGTTGGCAGTACTAAAGGAAGATACTGGCGAACCGTGCCAATAAGTTCTAGTCTCAAGAGCCTCATCATCGAGTTGAAGCAGAATCCGGAAGTGAAGGCTTCCCCGTTTGTTTTGCCGAGAAGTAAAGATTGGAATAATGGAGATCAGGCCGTTCCGCTTAAAACATTTTTAAGGTCGATAAAAATTAGGCCCATAAAATTTCATGCGCTACGGGCCTGCTTTGCGACACAGATGCTCGCCAGCGGTGTACCTGCTCCCATTGTTATGAAAATCGGTGGATGGAAAAAGTCTTCGACGATGGATATTTATCTAAGGCTTGCGGGTGTTGAAACCAAAGGGGCCACTGAGTGCTTGGAGTTTATCCCTACTGAGCTGAACTTTGCTGACAATGTAATAAGTATTTTTAAGTCTAAAAATGAAGATAGACTTACAAATTAACTTTGACCTTATCAGTAAAGTACTGATTTTAAATAGACAATGAGGTACTTTTATAACTTTATAATGCACAACTATTCGTAATTACATCTCCATTAACAGTCCCACTCAAGTGGGACTGTTAATGGGACGAATAGTGTGATAGGATTAATTATGGGAAAGGCTCCAATAAAGGTTAATGAGCATTTCGTAGTAAGAACAGATGATGATGGGGCCACGACAGAGGTAATTTATGATCCTCCGTTATTGGCAGAATCCCAAAATATTAGAGTTGAACTGCGAAAGGAGAAAAACCACAACCGCCCTCATGTTCACATTATTAAAAAGGGAAAAGATAAATCCTATGATGTGAGTGTTGCTTTAGATGATTTTATAATTTTAGCTGGCGGAGAAAATTTAATGCATTTTGATGAAAGAGAATGGGATAAAATTGGTGACTTCCTTTTGAAAAACCAAGAAAAATTCATCAAGCTGTATGAGACGCTAAGAGGTGATTTATGAAAGTAAGTAAAGAGCAAGCGAAGAAAAACTTTATGGACGCTTTTAAAAAGCATGGTGGTGGTACGAAGGTTGACCCTGAGTTCACAACAGTAGATGCCGAAGCACTCGGAAGAGAACTTCAAGAATCGTTTGACAATATTTTTCCTGATTTAATCAAGAAAGATAAGCTGAGAAAGCATGTTATTTTCGAACCTGATGTTTTTGAATTTTACAGTAGATTATCCAAAGAAAGAGACATTCCCTTTAGTGTGTTAATTAACACAGCTCTTCGAGAATTTACTAAAGCGAGAAAAGCTTCTCCTCCGATTGAACGAAACATCTTAAAAGAGTATCTTGCATTAAAAAAACGAGAGATCGAATTGATGGAAGAACTTCCAGAGGATGAGTTACAGGAAGCTTTCATGATGGATCGAAAAGTAGTTCTCAGCAAATAATTTTCACTTAAAAAGGTCGCAAATTGCGACCTTTTTATTTCTCTTCTCAGTCCAAAAAAAATATGAAAAGTCGGCCTAGAATTAATTGTGCCACACACTGTGTGGTTCTGTGCTTAGTTGTGCTAAACTGCCTTCTAAGTAATAACAATGATAGGGTTCCTAAAGAATCCTCCATCTGAA
>JAVHRK010000154.1:0-1891 GCA_036171615.1 Bacteriovoracaceae bacterium | reverse complement strand
TTTGCTTGTGACGACATGGGGATTGATATTAAAACATATAAGCGCTGGTCAATTGTAAGCGGAATATAAACCCGCCCTTGCTTATTTAAATTTTACAAATAAAAAATAAAATTTTTACAAACTGGAGGTCATTTTATTTTGAAATGGCAGAAGTGCCTCATAATCTTCCAGCATGTTTGCATGCGGAAGTTTTTCTAACACTTTCGTTAACCAGTCAAAGGGCTCTAGGTCATTTGCTTTCGCTGTCTCAATTAAGGAATAAAACATTGCACTTGCATCAGCACCATCAACACTTGCGCTAAAGAGCCAATTCTTTCGTCCTACAGCGAATGGACGAATCTTATTTTCAACTCCACAGTTGCTAATATTAAATCTTCCATCTTCAAGATATCCAGTCAGATATTTGTACTCATTATAAAAATAATTTATCGCCTTACCACCGACCGATTTAGGAGTGATCTTGCCTCGTTTTCCATCAACCCAAGCCTTCATCTCAATTAATATTTTTTTAGATTCAACTTGTCGAACTTTATATTTTTCAGCGGGTGAAAGTTTTTCAATTTTATCTTCAATCTTATATAATGCTTTATAAAATAGTAATCCTTTCTTACCGATATCTTTTCCACCGGAAGTTTTATAAGCTTCATCAAATTTTCGTCTACCGTGATCATTGCAGCCAAGCCTATTAAGTTTATTTTCTTCGCAAACTCTGGCATACCCATCGTATCCATCAACTTGTAAATTCCCTTTAAATCCTTCAAGTAGTTCGATTGGAACTTCTCCTGATCTAGTTGGTGAATAATTAAAAAGAATAATTGGATTTATTCCGGGAGCATGTCTGACCCACATAAAACTTTTTGAAGTAGCTTTTTTTCCATCTTCATTTAAAACTTGTACATAGCTCTCATCCATTTGAAG
The DNA here is from genome assembly GCA_036171615.1 of Bacteriovoracaceae bacterium. GTDB lineage: Bacteria > Bdellovibrionota > Bacteriovoracia > Bacteriovoracales > Bacteriovoracaceae > Bacteriovorax. The sequence goes on along the minus strand of JAVHRK010000154.1, from coordinate 973 downwards.
ATAATCTTTTGCCAGTAATAAATCTTGTAATAAATTATAAAGTGGTATTAATTTAACACTTACTTTTATTGTCCATCTGGCCATTGACTGACGAGTAAGCTCAACTCCAATTCTGATAAAAATAGCTTCTTGCCGATAAAGTGGAAGTCCATCCATATATTTTGCAACAACAATATATGCAACTAAGCTAGCTGATGCCATCGACTTTGGTAGTATTGTTACTGGAGGAGGTGGAGTTTTTATACTCTCATCACAACATGGGCAACCATATTTTAAGCGTATAGTTTTTTTTACAATTGCTTTCGCAGGAATTATTTCTAATTTTTCAGAAATTTCTTCACCAATTTTTATTAATGCAGATCCATCATGAGCACAAAACTTATCTTTTTCATCAAGATCTATAATTAAGACTTCTCTCGGTAAATTATCAGGGAGGCGAGGTCTTTTATTCTTTTTCTTTTTTTTGACATCTTCTTTATTATCATTGCTCTCGTCATCTTCAGTATTATCATCGTTATTCTTATCGAGTTCCTCTACTTCGTTAAATATTCCCAATTCTTCCGAAGATTTAACTTCAGACTTCGGTGCAAATTGTTTTTTTTGAAGTAAATTAATTTTATCTTTTAATTCTTGAATTAACTTATCTTGTTCTGAAATTTGGTTATGTTGATTTATTATTAACTTTTTTAATTCTGGAATATTATTTGATAACTCACTTTCACTCATAATGAAAATAAGTTACCAAATAATTTTAATCCGGCCTACAAAATAATGAATTACGTTGAAGAATATTTTAATTTTCTATGGGGCGTGGCCCAAGGATCGAGTCCAATAAGAAAACTTTTAACTTTATCTGCATCAACATAAAAATACTCATCTTCTAAGTGCGATGGCCATTGAAACTTTTCCTCTTCAAGACGCTTATACCAGAGCGCAAAACCAGAATCATCCCAATATATTATTTTGAGCTTCG
>JAVHRK010000153.1:0-81926 GCA_036171615.1 Bacteriovoracaceae bacterium | reverse complement strand
CTGACGAAGAATAGTCTGAGATAGTTTTTTAATTTTTTAAAGATAGAGGATTTAGATATGACACAAATTACTGCAAAACTTGTTTCTGAATTAAGAGAAAAAACTGGTGCCGGAATGATGGACTGTAAAAAGGCACTTACTGAAGTTAACGGAGATATTGAAAAAGCAATCGATTTTTTAAGACAAAAAGGATTGGCTGCTGCTCAAAAAAAGCAATCTAGAATTGCTGCTGAAGGAGCTGTTGGATCATACATTCACTCTGGAAAAATTGGTGTACTTGTAGAAGTAAATTGCGAAACAGATTTCGTAGCAAAATCTGAAGACTTTCAATCTTTTGTAAAAGATGTAGCTATGCATATTGCAGCTGCAGATCCAAAATTTGTAAGATCTACAGAAATGGATCAATCATTTGTTGACAGAGAAATTGCAATCTATACCGCTCAATTAAAAGAAGAAGGCAAACCAGAGAATATGATTTCTAAAATTGTTGAAGGGAAAGTTAAAAAACTTGCAACAGATGTTTGCTTACTTGATCAAAAATTTATCAAAAATCCAGATATATCTGTTCAAGACTTAATCAATTCATTAACTATTAAAGTTGGAGAAAAAATCGATATCAGAAGATTTGTAAAATTCAACCTTGGAGAAGGAATTGAGAAGAAAGTTGATGATTTTGCAGCTGAAGTTGCTTCAATGACAGGTGGGCAACACTAATTTAAAAAATAAAATAAGAAGGGGCTTACAGGGCCCCTTTTTTTTTGAAAAACTTTGCAGGAGATTTTATGAAATACAAAAGAATTTTATTGAAACTTTCGGGAGAAGCATTATCTGGGGATACCGGCCATGGAATTTCACCTGATGTATTAAATTCAATTTCCGCGGAAGTTAAAGAATTGGTAGCAATGGGTGTTGAAATTGCCATAGTTATTGGTGGAGGGAATATTCATCGTGGAGTTGCTGGAGCAACTGTTGGTATGGATCGAACAACATCTGATCATATGGGAATGTTAGCTACCGTTATTAATGCGCTGGCATTACAAGATAATTTGGAAAGAAGTGGTGTAATTACTCGAGTGCTTTCAGCAATAGAAATGCAACAGGTAGCAGAGCCATATATTAGAAGACGAGCAATAAGACATTTAGAAAAAAAACGAGTTGTTATTTTCGCTGCAGGAACAGGAAATCCATATTTTACAACGGATACAGCGGCTGCACTACGTGCTAATGAAATAGATGCACATGTGATTATGAAGGCAACGAAAGTTGACGGCATGTATGATAAGGATCCAATGAAATTTAAAGATGCTGTGAAAATTGATAAATTAAAATTTATTGATGTTTTAAATCAGGGAATTAAAGTAATGGATTCAACCGCAATTTCACTTTGTATGGATAATGAAATTGATATTCTTGTTTTTAATATGTTTGATAAAGGCAATATTAAACGCGCAGTAATGGGTGAAAGAACAGGGACAATCGTAACTAATAAATAAAATAATTAGAGGGAGATTTTTATATGATAAATAAAATAAAAACATCACTAAATGATTCAATGAAAAAAGGAATTGATTCATTAAAACATCAATTAACAAGAGTGAGAACTGGTCGTGCATCAGCTTCGATATTAGATGGATTGATTGTAGATTATTATGGAACAAGTACACCCCTGTCGCAAGTTGGACAAGTTAGTACTCCAGAAGCCCGATTATTACAGATTCAGCCTTTTGATAAGACACTTATACCTGCAATTGAAAAAGCAATTTTTGGAGCAAATTTAGGTGTGACTCCAACCAGTGATGGTAATTTTGTACGATTAATGTTTCCAGCTTTAACTGAAGAAAAAAGAAAGGAAATAGCTAAAGATATTAAAAAAATTGGAGAAGAAGCAAAAATAGTGGCGAGAAACTTAAGAAGAGATCAAAATGAAGTAGTAAAAAAAGCGGAAAAAGATAAATTAGTTTCAGAGGATGAGTCAAAAAAAATTCAAACAGAAATACAAAACATAACTGATAAATTTATAAAAGAGATAGATTCAATTATTTCAAACAAAGAAAAAGAAGTATTAGCAGTTTGATTAAAAAAATATGACACAGTTGAAACATGTAGCAATTATTATGGATGGCAATGGACGATGGGCCCAAATGCGATCACATCCTAGAGTGTGGGGGCATGTTCGTGGTTCAGGAAGAGTCGCTGACATTGTAGAATCAGCAAGCGATTTGGGAATACAAGCACTCACGCTATATGCATTTTCAACAGAAAATTGGTCTCGACCACAACTTGAAATTAAAGTTCTTTTTAGCTTGCTTCATAAATTTTTACAGAAAGAAGAAAAACGAATTTTAAATAATAAAATTAGATTTAAGGTTATTGGAGATATCGCTCATTTACCACAGGCGACAAAAGATTTAATTAAAGACCTTGAACAGCAAACTGAGCAAATGTCTGGGTTGAAATTAACATTTGCATTTGGCTACAGTGGGCGAGCTGATATTGTTCAAGCGTTTAATAAATTTATAAAAGTTAATCCAGGCATAGATGTTACAGAAGAAAATTTATCGAAATATTTAGCCTTACCAGATATTGGAGATGTTGATCTTTTAATTAGAACAGGTGGAGATCAGAGAGTTTCCAATTTTCTATTATGGCAAATCGCGTATGCTGAATTATTTTTTTCGGAGACGAAGTGGCCAGACTTTTCGACTATTGAATTTAAAAATATACTTGAAACTGTTTCGAATAGGGAAAGACGATTTGGATCTGATTCACCACAGAAATCATTAAATGAAAGTGTAAAACAAGCACAACTTAATAAAAGTGAACTGGGGAAATAAGTGTCTAATACATCTTCAAGAATAGTTTCAGCATTGGCGATGGTTTTGATCGTCGCTGTTTGTGTCCTAATGGGAAAACTTGCTTCGCTTATGCTTTGCTTGGTTGTTGGGGTACTTTGTATAGATGAAATTTTAATTAATTTAGTAGGTATTACTAGGAAATCAATAAATTATTTTCTAATAAACTTTATTTTTCTTTCTTTGTTTTTATTTATTAATGTATTTATCGACGCTACAGAATTTCGAATTTTTTTTATCGTATTGTCTATTTTACTCAATCTATTTCTCTTTTATTATTTATTTAAAATTCCATTGGCAGATGGATTTATTAAAAAAAAATCGGCAACATATCCTGGATTGCTAAGTGTTGTTGCGATACTTCCATTTATTTCAATTGGTGCCTTTTTTGAAACAGCAAACTGGAAAATTGATTTAGTTATTCTATTGCTTGTAACTTTTTCTATGGATACTGCAGCTTGGTTTTTTGGAAAAACCTTTGGAAAAAGAAAATTATGGCCAGAAGTAAGTCCTAAAAAAACAATTGAGGGTTTTTGGGGTGGGGTAGTGACGTCATCTGTGATTGGTTGTCTTAGTTGGTGGTACTTTTTTCATTCAATAAAATTGTTTTACTTTGTTATTTTTGCAATTTGTGCAGCAATTTCGCAAACCGGTGATTTAATTCAGTCAAAAATCAAGAGAGAGTTTGGTATTAAAGATAGTTCTAATCTGATTCCCGGACATGGCGGGGTATACGACAGAATTGATAGCCTAATATTTTTGTCCCCATTTTTTGCAGTTGTAGTAAAATATCTAGGAACATAAAAAGAGGCCAATATGCTATTTGAAAAAATTTTAGTTTTTATATTATTTCTGGGACCATTAGTTTTCTTTCATGAATTAGGGCATTTTTTATTCGCAAGATTTTTTGGTGTGCGAGTTGAAACATTTTCTTTGGGCTTTGGTCCCAAATTGTTTAAATTTAAAAAAGGAGACACTGAGTACGTTGTATCTGCTATCCCACTAGGTGGATATGTTAAAATGTATGGAGATGATCCATTTAATAAAGATGAAATTCCTGAAGATAATCGACGTTTTAGTTTCACTCATAAGAATAAATGGGCCCGTTTTTGGATAATTGCGGGTGGTCCACTTGCTAATTTTATTTTAGCTTTTGCATTATTCTTTGCACTGTTTTTAACAGGGGAACGTATTCCTGAAATTAAAATGGGACTAATTGTAAAAGATTCAGTTCTCTTTCAAAATGGTTTAAGAACCGGGGATGTCATTCAGCAAATAAATGGTTCAGATATCTATAATCCTTCTGATCTTATTTTAGATGGACAGGGAGAAATTTCAAATATTACAGTGAGAAGAAAAACTGAATTAAAAGCACTCACTGTTAGTTTTAAAGGTGATAAGTTTTTTGAAGAAGTTATTAAACATCCACCATTTTTACGTAAGCCGATTATTGTAAATGCTGACTCTCAGCGATTTATTTTTTCAACAGAAAAAAACAGTGTTGATTTATTAAGATCCATTGAAGAAATTGCAGCCGAAGAAAATATTAAAAAAATATATATTTATCCCGTTTTGGAAGATCAAGATTTATCTCAAGATAATATTAAGTTCGATATTACAAAAGAAAAAGAACTTGCAATTGATTACTCAACGAGTAGTGGTTTTATTGAAGCATTAGAAAAAAATGGTTATTACACATTAGATTTAGTCGTCAAAAGTGTGAATATGAATTCTCCAGCAGATAAAGCTGGAATTAAGGGAAATGACCTATTTGTTTCGCTAGAAGGAAAAAAAGTTTTTAGTTTTGAAGAGCTAAGAACACAGCTACAAACGTATGATAAAAAAGAAGTGGCCGTTGAGATTTATCATAATGGGCAGTTGAAAAAATTATCCATTGCTCCAGATGTTACTCAAGAGGAAGGAAAAACCCTACGATTGCTTGGTGTCTATAGTTATGTTGAAATTCAAAAATTAAACTCGGTTCAAACGCAGTCTAAAGGATTTTTTGGATCTCTCAAATATTCTTGTATACGTACCTGGGATTCAGTTAAGAAAACAATTGATGGCTTTGTAAAACTACTTACAAATCAAGTTTCATTAAAATCAATTGGTGGACCATTATCAATTGGAAAAGTTGCACATGATTCTTTCAATACTTCACTTTCATATTTCTTTCAACTGATGGCCTTGATCTCAGTAAATCTTGGTGTCATTAATTTGTTTCCAATCCCGGTGCTCGATGGTGGACATATTTTATTTATTATCTTGGAAGTAATTAATGGTGGTCCATTGTCCAGACGAAAGATGGAGTTGGCTCAACAGATAGGTTTATCCTTATTATTAATGTTAATGGTTGGTGCAATCTTTAACGACGTGACTCGGTTTTTTTAATGCATTCATTGTTTATAGATACTACTTCAGGATTAACAGTAGGTCTTTTAGACAAAGATTTTAATTGGCTTTTGTATGAAAACACAGCTGAGAAACGTCCTTCTGAAGTTTTACATGAAAAAGTTTTTTTATTGCTTAATAAATTTAATCAAACTTTAACAACTGTTAGACTCATTACTATTGCAGGGCCAGGTTCTTATACAGGAATGCGGCTTAGTGAGGGATTTTCGGCCATTATAAATTGGAGTGGTATTAATGTCTTTTCATTTTATCATTTTGAAGTCCCTCAACTAATTGGTGTGAATTCAGGAGAGTGGGTAACCAACGCTTTTAAAAAACAATTTTTTTGTTATAAATGGGATGCACTCAATAATTCCAAAACACTTCTTACTCATTATGATGATCAAGACGCCTTTACATTAGAAAAAACAAAAGAACTTATCCGTTTAAATCCTTTTGAAATTTTCTCCAAAGTAATATCGCTTAAATTACAACGTGAAACTTATTATTTCAGAACCCTAGAAGAAGAGTTTGGTTTATAATGTTTAAGTCATATTTGCCTGCGAAGTATAATACTTGGTTGATAATTGTTCAGTTTTTACTACTAATTTTTGGTGCATATCGCTTAGTGCTTATTTTTTTTACTTTTCATATAGCAGTTTACGTTTTGTTCAGAAGAAGCCCAAATCACTTTAGAGATAATCCGGTAACGACTTCTGGTGTTGTATTTTCACCTTGTAATGGAAAAATTATATCAATCGAAGAAGTCGAGACTTCTCTCAAAATTTCAATTTCGATTATGCCTTGGAAAGAAATGGGACTATTTTTGCCAATTTCCTCAGAAATCAAAAATTTATGGAGAACAGGCAAAGAAGTTATTTTGGAGTTAGATACTCGAAATAACCTCATTGAATTACATTTTATTAGACGGGCACTAGGATTTTGGCCTGAATTAATCGTTAGGGCCGGAGACAAGGGGGCCAGACAGGTAAATATGGGCTTCTTTCCTCTTGGTGGTGTCGTGGTGCTTTATTTACCGAAAAAATATGAGATACTAGTTAAGAATTTAAATGAAGTTATTTCAGGAGAGACAATATTAGCAGTCCTACCTGAAAAATTATAGGACCAGATATGTTGAATACACCTCGTAGACTTGCATTTTTTTTACCAAATACATTTACAGCTCTTAATATGGCCTGCGGATTTTATTCAGTTATATTGGCCTTTAATAAAGATTTTTATCCTGCTGCCATGATACTGGTTTTGGGGGCTATTTTTGATTCAGTTGACGGTCGAGTGGCGCGGATGACTGGTACACAATCGGCCTTTGGTGAACAATTTGATTCAATTTCAGATGTTGTCACTTTTGGTGTTGCCCCGGCCATCTTGTCCTATAATAAATTTTTCTCAGACTTAGGTAGAATTGGATTAATTACATCATTTATTTTTTTGCTTTGTGGGGCCTTAAGACTAGCAAGATTTAATGCCAATATAGAAAAAGTAAGTTCCGATTTTTTCCAAGGCCTACCTATTCCAAGTGGTGCGCTGGCAATTGTTGGTTTGGTTTTATTTACAGTAAAATTTCCAGAGTTTGATGTTCATCCCTCAGTTTATATTATGTATGTATTATTTTACTCCTTTTTGATGATCTCAAATATTCCATTTAATTCATTTAAAAAATCTGAATGGGTAAAAAAACATAAAAAACGTGTGCTGTTAATGATTTTTACTTTGATAGCACTTACTTTTACATATGAATACATCATGATCGGATTAATTATCCTAATTTATATTTCTGCTTCCTTGATTTACTTTTTTAAACATAAAGCAGAGCTTGAAAATTTATTTGGTTGGAGTAGCGAATATGATGAAGAAGAACATCATTAATTTACTATTATTATTCTTTGCTTGGAATGCATGTGCTGATGATTTAGCACAAGGGATTTCTGGCGGGCAAACAGCTGACCTACTTGCCCCAAAGCCTGACGAAGAGAGGAGTAGTCCATTTGCTTATAAAAAAGAAGGTGAAGACCGCTACATGGGAAAAACTTCAAGTGGACCTGAAAATAATTATATCATGGGTACTAATTCTAAAACTGAATTAGATATTAAAGATGCGGATCAAATGAAGTTAAAAGGTACAGGTTATGTAGTACCTGGAACTTTTGAACATGAAAAAAATTATTTAACACTTGATAAAGCTAGCTTTGCAAAAGATTTTAGAAATAAAGGAACTTCCGCATTTAATATAGCTTATTTTTCTGATTCGTTTAATTATCAATCCAATAATGACGTTATCAATAGAACAATTGGCCAAGGTTATCAACACACCAAGGCCGGGCTACTTCAGTTACGATCAGATCAATATTTTTATAAAAGTTTTTTATTAAATATTTTATGGGCTGTTGGTGGAGGAATTAGCTACAACTCCGGCAAAGGAATATTTGCAAGTAATGCTTCGAGAAGTGAGGTGAAACTAACTTTATGGGAAGCCCCTATAGACTTAGGGCTTGGAATAGAGATACCTGTTTATAAATGGTTTACATTTGCAGGAGTAACTGGTCCATCGGTCATGATTCTGGCTCAAAATAGAAATGATTTTTTAAATGGTGAAAATGGAAAAAATAAATTTCAATTTGGTTACGGACAATTTCTCAATGCTCAATTTAAAATAAATTTAGCTGGATTTAGTGATACTCTTGCCTATGATTTATTTTCTGAAAGCCAAATTACAAATATGTCAATAAACTTAGAGGCCCGCTATCAAAATTATAAAAATTTTCAAGATGCAGATATTGCAATTAGTGGAACTTCTATAGGTATAGGATTTACTTTTGCATTTTTATAAACTTATTTTGCAATATCGTGGAACTTCTTACTTAGGTTTTCAAATTCAAACTGAAGAGCAAAAAACTATTCAAGGTGAATTAAATCGCGTTTTAAAAATAATAACTAAATCTGAAGAAGTAAAAACAATAGGATCGGGAAGAACAGATGCGGGTGTTCATGCGCTTGCTCAGGTCGTACGAATTGCAATTCCTCTGGTAATTAATGAAAATAGTTTAGTTAAAGCACTTAATTCTCATTTACCATTTGATATTAGAGTAATTGGGGCTGAATGCTGTAATGAAAATTTTCATCCAATTTTTTCTGCAAAATCAAAAGAATATAATTATGTATTTTCATGCGAAAATGCGAGCCCGTTCACAAGTGATTTATTTACTCACTTTCCTTTTGAGCTAGATATCGAAAAGATGAATAATGCTTGCAAGCTATTTTTAGGAGAACATGATTTTGTAAATTTTCAATGTCAGGGAACAGAAGTGGCAACAACTGTAAGAAAAATTTTAGAATGTGAAGTGATTCCTTATGACTCTCAGGGGCATTGGAGTAATTTAGTTGGAAACTATTATGTGATAAGGGTAGTGGGAAATGGTTTTTTGAAGCAAATGGTTCGACTGATGGTTGGTGCACTATGGAATATTGGACGCAGCAAAATCGATGAATCTGATTTGCATCGGGCACTTAACGGACCTATCAAACAACGCCTTGGAGCAACCGCCCCACCACAAGGCCTTTATCTCAAAGTAGTGCATTATTAGCGCTAGTTTCATTGACAATTTCATGCATTTTTAATACTTTAGGAGGACTAATTTTCCTACTAATTTTTAATGAGGTTTTATATGTCATACACAGTAAAAAGTATTAATGGATGCAAAAAGAAATTTGAATTTAACTTTGCAACTCTTGATCTCACAAAAGAGATTAAATTAGCTGTCGTAAAAAAACAAAGCACTTCAAATATTAAAGGTTTTAGAAAAGGTAAAGCTCCAATCGCAATGGTAGAAAAATTATATGGCCCACAAATTGAAACAGATGCTCTTAATCAATTTGTTCAAACACAATTGTTTGAGGCCTTAAATGCAGAAAAACTTAAAACAGTTGGTTACCCAGTTTTCGAAAATGTTAAATACGACAACGGTAAAAGTGTTAGCTTTGAAGCAGTGATTGAAACATTTCCAGAATTAAAATTAAATGATTATTCGGGTTATGCATTTAAAAAAGAAAAAGTAGAAGTTACAGCAGATGATTTAGATAAATTAGTAAAAAATTATATGGGATCTAAAGTTGAAATGACGGAAGTTAAAGATACGTCCGTAGCACTTAAAAAAGGTCACTTTGCTGTTTTTAACTTTGAAGGCGTAATGGCCAATGGAGAGAGACCAGAAAACATGAAAGGTTCTGAATACCTTTTAGAAATTGGATCTGGACAATTTATTCCAGGTTTTGAAGATGGAATGTTGGGTTTAAAAAAAGCAGAAAAGAAAAATATTGTTCTTACTTTTCCTGCTGATTATCATGCAACTGAACTTCAAAATGCTAAAGTAAATTTCGAAGTTGAGTTACTAGAAATTAAAGAAAAAAATTACCCTGCATTAACAGATGAAATGTCTGTTGAATTCGGCTATACATCAGTTGCAGATTTCAATGAAAAAAATAAAGTAACTTTACTTGCTCAAAAAGAAAGACAAGCAAGTGAAAAATTACATCAAGAAATTTTGGAAAAAATAGTAAAAGAAAATAAATTTGATGTCCCAGGCGCACTTATTGAGAATCAAGAGAAGCATGTAAAAGATGATCTTGCTAAAAATTTAAAATCTCAAGGCTTCAGTGACAGTATGATGATGGAATACTTTACAAAATGGCATGCTGATATTAACACGAAAGCTGAATTTCAAGTTAGATCTGGATTAGTGCTAGATCATTTAGCTCAAGAGTTTAAAATTGAAACTTCTGATAGTGATTTTGATAAAAAAATTGAAGAAAGTGCAAAGACAGCGGGGATAGATGTTGAAACTGTTAAAAAATATTATTCATCAAATGCACAAGTTAAAAGCAATATGATGTATGCTATTAGAGAAGAAAAAACTTTTGAAGAATTAAAAAAGAAAATTAAACTATCATAGATAATTTAAAAATGAGGCTCCGCATGGGGCCTTTTTTTTTACAAATTATGCAGCTTTTGTTCTTAAACGAACCACGCCTAGTACACTTTCAATGGCATTAAAGATTTCCCAATCATGAACTGGTTTATTGATAATATGGGTAAAACCTAATGTCATAAGTTTCATATGTTCAAAATCACTTAGAAGAACATCAGTTAATAAAAAAAGTGTAGTTGTTTGAAATATATATTTTTCACTTAATTTAACAATAATCTGATCACCTCTAAGTCCGGCCATTTGCAGATCTAGAAAAACGACACTAGGTTTATATTGAATTGTCATTTCTAGTGCATGTACTGGGTCGTTATATATATTTACGACTAAATCTAGCTCCTGCAAGTATGATCCAATTAATTCAGTTACTGCTGGATCATCATCAATAATTATAATGTCAGGCTTTTGATTCATAAAACTCCCATACTCTGATATGACTTCTCGGAAAGTATAGGGGAATACTTGAGTAATATATTTCAATAAAGGCACGTACAAGTTGCGAGAATTAGTGCATATAGCATAGCTCTTAGCTTTTAAATTGAACTAAATTACTTTTCAGAGAACCAATTTTTTCTCGAAAACCATTATCCTTGTTCATAACTTCAATTCTCACTTCTTCTGGGGCATTTTTCATGAAATTTTCATTTCTAATTTTTGATTCGACCTTGGCATGGTCAGCAACTAATTTAGATAATTCTTTTTCTATACGTTTAATTTGATCATCGAGATCAATTACACCTTCAAGTGGAAGAAAAATTTCCGCGTATGCAGTTGCACTCATTATAGATTTAGCAGGTCTGGTTAATTCTTTACCACCAATTTTTAAATCTGTTACACGTGCTAGTTCTTGAAAATTAATGGCATTATTTCTAAAATAAACTACGAGTTCATGGTTGTCTGAAAATATTTCCACTTTTACTTCATCTTTTGGTTTAATATTTACACTTTGTCGAAGATTTCTAATCGCTGTTACAACTTCAATAAATTTATTCATTTGGTCTTGGTCAGTTGTAAAATCCCATGCAGCTTCATATTCAGGATAATCTTGAATAATTAAAAGGCCTTCATCTTCTTCTTTTAAATATGACCATAATTCTTCGGTGATAAAAGGAGTGATGGGATGTAGTAAGGCCAAAATCTTTTTAAAAATAAATTTTAAAACAGATATTCTACGAGATTTCTTAAGAGCGTCTTCACCATTTAAAATATTTTTCGACAATTCAATAAACCAAGAACAATATTTATCATAAACAAATGTATAGATAGCAGAACACGCATCATCATAACGATACAGTTCAAGCGAGTGATTCATTTGTTTCGATATTGTATTTAGTTCTGACAAGATCCAACGCTCATGATGATCTAGTCCTTGTATATCTGTAATTATAGCACTACCTGCATTTAAATGAGGGTAGATAAAACGAAATGCATTCCAGATTTTATTGATAAAATTTCTATAACCTGCAATGCGATCTGGATCCAAGTTTATACTTCGATTATATCCTGCACCTGAGGCCAGAGCAAAACGAAATGCATCTGTTCCATATTCTTCAATCATCTCAAATGGATCAATTCCATTTCCGAGAGACTTACTCATTTTGCGGCCTAATTTATCTCGTACAATTGCATGAATATAGACGTGTTCAAAAGGAACCTGATTATGAGTTTTTAAAGACATCATCATCATTCGCGCAACCCAGAAAAAAATAATATCAAACCCGGTTATTAAAACTGAATTCGGAAAAAATGTATCAAACTTTTTTTCGATCATCGCTTCTTTGTTAGGCCAACCAAGAGTGGAGAGTGGCCATAGACCTGAAGAAAACCATGTGTCTAAAACATCTGGGTCTTGAAAAATATTTTTGGATAAACATTTTGAACATTGAGATTCATTTATCTCACTGGCCCATTGATGGTTGCAATCTTTACAATAAAATACTGGTATTTGATGTCCCCACCATAATTGACGTGAAATACACCAGTCTTTGGGATTTCTCAGCCATGCAAAATAAGTATTTTCCCATTCTTTAGGAAAAAATTTAGTAGTTTCATTTTCCACCATTTCAACAGCATTTTTACTCATCGCCTGAACATTAACAAACCATTGTTTTGAAATCATCGGTTCAATAATAACGCCAGATCTTTCACCATGTCCTACTGGGTGCATATGAACTTTGGTGTCTATTAAAATTCCTAATTCTTCTAAGTGTTTTGCAATTTTTTTACGTGCTTCTTTGCAACTCATGCCTTGCCACTCAAGACAATGATGATTAAGTGTACCGTCTAGATTAAGAATATTAATAATTGGAAGATTATGTCTTTTCCCAATCTCAAAATCGTTAAAATCATGGCCTGGAGTAACTTTAAGACATCCTGTCCCTTTTTCTAAATCAACATGTTCATCGCCAATTATTGGTACTTCTCGATTACAGAGAGGGACAATTGCAACTTTCCCTATGAGATGTTTAAAACGTTCATCATTTGGGTTTACAGCAACAGCTGTGTCCCCAAGTAGCGTCTCAGGTCGCGTTGTGGCCACTTCTAATACTTCATCACTATCTTTGATTTGATAATTAATATGATAAAAAGCACCTTGAACGTCTTTATGTTCAACTTCGGCTTCAGATATTGCCGATTGAAGTGAAGGGTCCCAGTTTACAATATAATCACTTTGATAAATAAGTTTTTCATTATAAAGATCAACGAAAAATTTTTTGACTGCAAGGTTAGGAATTGGATCAAGTGTAAAAGTAAGATAGTCCCAATCGCAAGAAGTACCCATGGCCCTTTGTTGATCAAGGATTACATTTCCATATTCTTCTTTCCAGCTCCAGATTTTTTTTACAAATTCTGTTCTTCCGTAGTCATTTCGATTCTTTTTTTCCGTTTCCCAGATCATTTTTTCTACAACTGACTGAGTAGCAATTCCTGCGTGATCTAAACCTGGTAACAGGAGAGTTTCAAAACCTTTCATTCTTTTAAAACGAATAATTGTATCTTGGGTAGTAATATCTAGTGCATGACCTGCATGTAGTTTGCCTGTTACATTTGGAGGCGGAACAATAATAGAAAATGCCTTATTTTGTTTTCCTTTTTTTGGTTTAAAATATTTGCCCTCTTCCCAAATTTTATACCATTTTGATTCAGCTTCTTTTGATGAATAGGTAGTTGGAAGTTCTGTTCCTGTTGTCATAGTTTAAGCCTTAATAATTTTAATAATTGATTCGAGATCAGTTAGATCTAAGCTGATTTGCTCTTTTGTTTTTAAATTTTTTAATTGAATTTTTTTATCATTAATTTCTTCAACACCCATGAGGACCACAAAGTTTGCTCCTTTCTTTTCAGCAATAGGAAATACTTTTTTTAGCTTTAGGGATTCAAGTGAAGTTAATACTTGCAAATTTTGTTTTCGTAAAAATTTAGCAAGATGTAGCGTTGGTGCAAGACCAGTATCTTCCTGAAAGGTTAGAAAAACATCATTAGTTTGTAAGTCAAAGTTTGGTAAGAGATTATGAACTTCGAGGAAATCACGAAGAGTAACATCACCAAGCCCGAGGCCTACACCACCTAGTGGGTCTTCATTAAAAATTTGTAAGAGATTAGCATAAGCGCCTCCTCCACAGAGAGCACGTCTATTGTCAGGATGTTTATCAAATATTTCAAAGACAATTCCTGTGTAATAATCTAATCCTCGAACAATTGTTGGATCGTATTTTAGATAAGAGATAAGACCAGCACTCCTAACTAACTCAGTAAAATTTGAAAATAGATCAGCGGCTTCATCCAAACGATGAATTTTTAAAAAAGCAGTAACGTCTTCAAAAGATTGTAATTTTAAATATGCATAAAAAATATTTTCAATTTTTGAGTCTAGATTAAGTTCTCCAACCATCTTTTGAACGGCCTCATGATTTACTTTTTTTGCTTTATCTAGGATTTTATAAAGTCTATATGCCACATCGGAAGAAACATTCATAAGTGTTTTAAAAACAGCGTCAACAATGGCGCGATCATTAATAAGGATTTCAAAATGTGAATTATTTGCTCCAAAGTTTTCAAATAACTCTACAGCGATTTGGATAATTTCTAATTCACCTAATCTACCAGGGGCGCCAAAAACATCACAATTAAATTGCCAATGTTCACGTACTCTTCCCCTTTGGGGTTTTTCATATCTCATTAAGTTTGGAATTGAAAACCAGCGGATTGGTTTTGCCGTTTCCCGATGAACTTGTGAGACCATGCGAGCTAATGTTGGAGTCATTTCTGGTCTAATCGCCACAAATCTTTCACCTCGATCAGTGAAAGAATAAATTTGTTCGTTAATTAATTCCTCACCTGATTTGGCTTTATAGAGATCTACTTCCTCTAATAATGGCCCATCATAAGATTCATAGCCAAAACTTTCAGCGGTTTTAGTCATTATTTGAAAAATATAATCACGTATTCGTTTATCTTTTGGAAAAAAATCTCTAGTACCACGATAGGGAATTTTAGTTAAAGCCATAATTTGATCCTCTGCATATTTTTTAACACAAAAAGTGTTAAAAGTCTCCTGCCGAATCAAGTTCTGATTGAGGTTCATCGCTTTGTAACCAATCTTCTGTACTTGGAAGAGGGAGTGTCTCAGGATTTGAGCCGAGTGGAACCTTGCTGTCTACTGAATCAATGATGTCGTCAACAGTAGGAGACGAAACGGTAATCTGCTTATCGGTCGTTGCTTCTTCTTGAATAAAAAAAGTTAGGGAGTTAGGTGTTTCGACTTTAGGTGGAGTTACTGTAATTAATAATGAAAGGCTTATATCAATTTTATTTAAAATGAATTGCATAAGAGGATGGATAGTTTTTAACAATAAATCTGGAGTTTCGGGAGTTATTTTTAAAATCCACCAGGATAAAAGTTGAACCTTTCGATCTATTCTTTTCAATTCAGGTTTATCAATTTTTCCTGCATTCCTAGCAACAAGATAATCACGATAAACGGGAGAACTGCTTAAGAGAAGTGCATCTTTTTGAAGTGCTTTAAAAAACCATTTTAAAAATGGATTGGTAGTTACTTGAGAAAGTTTAGCTAAGGATTTTAAATGAGAGTTATCAAAAAAAACTTTTTGGGTTGAGGTTGGTGCCAGTAAAAGGGTTTTATAAAATATTGATTTCACAATAAAAAAAATCTCTTCCTTTGGAAGTTTTTTAGTAGAGCTTCCAATTTTATCTATTAGTTTTTTGAGCGTCTGAAATTCTTCACTTGGGAGAGGTGACGATTGTAATCCCTGCAGAATAAGTTGAAACTCAACAGGTAAGTTTTTCGTACTAGTTAATACTAAAGTATTTTCTTTTGCTGAAATCCCTAATGAAAAAAATAACAAAAAAAGAAGAATTATTTTACTCATTATTTTTTGCCTTATCTTCTAACTTTGATGGAGTAGATTTTAATGAATCAATGGTTTTAAAATCAGCTTTACCTTTTAAAATAAAATATGAACCATTATCAAAAGTTAGTAGAGTTCCATCCATATTAAATAACGAAGTTGAGTTTTTAAAATCCGATAGAATGCTTAGTTTTTTTGTATCTAAATTAACTTCAGCAATATCATAGAGTGAAATATTTGCTGTTCCTACATTCTTGATAAAATAGACTGAGTCTTTCGAATAATTACAAACCAAATGGCCCAAATCATTTAAAGCTGAGTTGTATATGATACTTTTGTCTTGGAGAGTTTTAAAAGGAAGGTCATATTGTGAAATAGTAGATCCCACGGTACTAGAATTAATACCCATTTCAATTAAAAATAAAGAAGAATGAGAATAACAAAGCTCTAGTTTCATCAAGGGAGTCTTGGCCTGATAAATAAGTGCTGTTTTATGTGTGCTTCTTCGATATTCTACAATTCCTGGATTTGCAGTATCGCTTAGATCTGTATAATAAACGGTGTTTTCATAAGGCATAACAACATCAGGAATAAAGTACGGATTCATTTTATTATTTAGTCTTATAGAAAACTTTAAAGCGGAATTTACGGTATTTTCAAAAGTAAGGATCTGACTTGAAGGTTGATAGTAAGATAACCAAGTATCTTGTAAATGTAGTCTAGGTGATAAACCTTTACCAATTTTATGAAGAGTAAGGCTACCATAGTCAGCTAGAAAAATATTTTCTGGATTTCGGAGAGAAAAATAATTATGAAAATTCTCGTCTTGTGAAATTATGATTTTTTTATGTTCATCTCCGGCGATGACTGTGTATTGAGTATCTGCTTGTCCTTTAATTAATTCAGAAACTTTGTAGTTGGTAGAGAAATACAGACTGCCAGATTTTTTTTGATAATAAGTAAATTTTCCATTTTGAGTTATCAATCGAAGATTGTTGGTAGATTGCTTTGTGATTAATTCTGGTAACACAATTTTAGCATCGCTATCAGCGAAATAAATCATGGAAAAGAATATTAAGACAATGCTATTTTTTAAGTCCATCAAGAGTCCATGTGTTAAGAGGGTGGAGTTGTTGATAGGCACTGACTGCACTGAAGATATTATGCCACATTATCAAACGTGGTGTATGAATATCATCAATTGCACTACGAAAGACAAGTAACGAATAGTCATCTTTTTCAACATGACCATCAATAATAAAGGGTAATGGATGACATGCATTTATACTCGTTCTATAAAAATACTCAGGAAGTAAATCCTCTGCACAGCCTACTCCATGAATGATGCCACCTGTATTTTTATCTAAAAAATACAGTAAATCTGTTAAGTTCTTTATCGAACGCGCCTGAGTTCCTTTGACTTCATTGAGAAGTGATACAAGTGAAAAGCGTTCACTCAGATAGGTTGTAGAATAATAATTATATATAGCTTTACCCTTAAAGGTAATATCTGTTAGAACTTTTTCATCCCAAATTACTTTTTTATTACATAATAAATTTTTGCAGCTTTCAGAATCATAGACTATAAAACATCCTAATTTAAACTCAGACATTATAGGGTTATATGTTTTAGAATCAACAATTTTGCAAGTCGTTTTCCGAGGTGCACCTTTATGCAAATAGAGAATTTTGGCAATAACTAAATCTTCACTTCTATCTTCTTTTGGATGTGAGCCGGGGATATAGGGAACGCACTCTTCTTTGTTTTCAATGCGATTAAGAAAGCAAATTTTAAGTGGCCATGCTTCATCATTTTTTACATCAAAATTAAGCTTGGCAATAGAATAATTGGTATCACCCGAACAACTAAAAGGCGTAGAGTTAATTTTTGTAGCATCAAAATGATTAATGATTCGATGTATATTGGTAAGCATTTCATTATCAATATTTCCAGGACAATCATGGTAATCGGTAACGAGTTTTGAGTTTCGAAGGGCTTGCGAGATAAGATCACAACTCTGCAGAGGAAAAACAGATGGAAAATTACGATTCCCTTTTATTTCACAAGTCTCTGGTGTAGACGTGAATTTAGCTGCGCACGCAGCTTCTTCATTCTTACCAAACACCTCTTTGTCACCAAATAAATTTCGGCACTTGTAGCTCATTTTATACGAAGGTGCCTCTCCGTTAATCACCTTGTTCCATATATCTTCTTTCAAATAATTCTTACAAAATAATTCGGCCGAATTTAAATGACTGCAAAGATTGTTGATGTAAGTTCTTTGAAAAATAGAAATTTTTTTACGATAAAACTCTCTTGAACTGGAGTTTTGATTAATCAAGTTATTATGTATTTGACACAAGTATGGGGTGTAAGAATTGAGCAACCATTCATTATGAATAACTGAACATTCTTTTTGATTTTTCGGTATTGAAAATTTAATTCCATTAATAGTTTTACTTACATTGGTTAAGCTGAATAAAGTTGAAAACTCTTTATTGTTAAAACATTTCTTTTTATATAGTTCGTTGAAAAAATCCAAAAATGGTACTGATGCTTTTTTTGTAATTCCTGTTGTGTCTTTAAAAGAAATAGGTATGGAACTAATACTTCCGGATGCAGTCTTAAAGAGATTATTTTCTAATGCTGAGAAAAATTTACATTCATCATCTTTTACTAGCGAAAGATACTTATCGTCAGATGATATGAGTAATGAACGAACAAAGTTTTCTTCTAACCAAAACTCTTTAAGATTTGAAACTGTTGAGAGTATTTGTATATTATTTACAATTAATTTTTCAGAGGCACTATATTGAGTTTTATGAATTGAAATGAGTTTCTCAAAACTCTCGATAATACCATATGGTTCATCAACAGAAAATGCCTTAGCAGATAGTCCGCTAAGGCATAAGAATAAGATTAACTTATTTAGTCGCTTTAAGTAAAATTGTTGCGATGTCTTCAACTTCAAGGTTTTCCGTTTCCTTTGTATGAGCTTTAGACGAATTAAAATTAATCATACAATAAGAACATGCAGTAGCCAATTTATTAACGGACGTTTCACCAATGTCTTTTAATCGATTATTCGCTAAATGTTCACCTTCTGGTAATTCATACCACATATTTCCGCCACCCATTCCACAGCAAAGTGCTTTGTCTTTATTGCGTTCCATTTCTTTGATTTCAATTCCTTGAATTGCTTCTAAGATTGCACGAGGTGCATTGTATTCACCATGGTGGCGCCCGAGATAACATGGATCATGATAAGTTACTTTTTCTTCTACGCGAACTTCTGGGATAATTTTTCCAGCGGCAATTAGTTGGGCCAATAACTCTGTGTGATGGAGAGTTTCAAATTTACCATTTTCAAACTGGCCATACTCTTTCCCAATTGTATGCATACAATGAGGGCATTGAGTAACAACTTTATTAAAATCGTATTGTCTCATGTTAGCAATATTTTCTATGGCAATTTCGTTAAATGAATATTCATCACCAAATCTTCTAATAGGGTCACCATTACATTTTTCATTTTTACCCATAACTGCAAAACTAACTCCAGCTTTTTTAAGCAAAGAAATAGTATCTTTAACAACTTTTTGATTAGCAGAATCATATGATCCTGCACAACCTACGTAATATAAGTAATCAACTTTTTTTCCAACTTCAATAACTGGAATATTTAATCCATCGGCCCATTTAAATCGATCAGCTTGAGCTATTCCCCATGGATTTCCTTGAACTTTTATTTTATTAACTGCGTCTGCGGCCGCAGCAGGGATTTCTCCCAAAGTTAGTGTTTTATATCTTCTTGCTTCCATAATCAGATTTACATGTTCAATATTGGCCGGACATTCTTCCATACATGCACCACAAGTTGTACACGCATCTAATTCATTTGAAGTGAATAGGGGAGTTTCTCCCCAAACTTCTCCATCTTTATTTTTATAAAAAAGATCTCTTGTTTTTGTAATTATTTTTTTTGGGTCTAGTGGTTTTCCTGCAAGATTTGCAGGACAGACTTGCGTGCAGCGACCACATTCAACACAAGAAAGTAAATCAAGTGTATTTTTCATTGTTAATTCTGAAAGTTTGCCAAGGCCGAATGTTTCAGCATTTTCATTTTCAAAATTCATAGGACTTAAAATAGCTCCTCTGCGATCAGGTGTCACAAGTGCTGCAAACGGAAGAGAGAAAATATGAAAAAATTTAGTATAACCGAGACATGCTATAAAAAGCATGGTGTTTAACATGTGATAGCCCCACATCACTCGGTAAGTGTAGGCCATAGATATATCATTAAGATTTAATTTAGAAAAAAAGAGCGCAATAACCCAACCAACAGGAGACCAGTGCATTTCAGAGATAGGCATGCCCGTGCCAGAAATTCTTAAACCTTCAATTAAATAACCAATAATAACTAGCGATGCAAGAATCCTATACATAAAAAGTTCTTGATTTGGTTTGGTAGCTGAGAGATGAGCAGGTTTTGTGACGTAACGTCTTCTGAAAGCGAAAGCTAGTCCCACTAGAACCATAATTCCGGCAATATCAGCAAGAAATGAAACAACAATATAAGTTGTTCCCTGGAATACTTTAAGTGGAGTGTCGTAATGGATGGCCACTAAGTCCGTAGCAACCCATAGAATAAAAAAGCCATAAAAAATGAGACCATGAAAAAATGCTACTTCCTTAAACCTTGGCACTTTTCCTGTAAAAAGAATTGTATGAAAAAACTTTTTCCAATTTAATTGTTCGGGAAAAATTTCTGCAAGTGCGCCTACTCCTTTGCCTTTTGTGACAAGTTGAATTTTGTCATAGACTCCCTTGGCCATAACGGCAACACTAATTACAAAAAGTGAATACATAAGGATTTTCATTTCATATGGGATATTCCACATGATCTCTCTTGCTTCCATAAAATCTCCTAATAAGACGAGCGAATTTGTCGGTTATTGAATTCTTAGTTACTAATAGAATAAAGGAGTTTTAAAACTAATTAAATAGTTCATAATGATTTGATGAAATTTTTTTTATCAGTTTTTATCTTATTTTCATTTTTGGGCTGTACGAGACTACAAACCATTAATCTAAAGCCTCATTTATACTCTGAGCGGCCTTCCAATATTATTTGGATTCAGATTGCAGGGTTTACAGATCAGCAGATACCATTATTGCGTTTTGATAATCCAGATGCCAATGCTCACACTGAATTTGAGTCGGTCGACTGTATGGGAAAAATGTGGAGTTTTAATTTATTTGATCTAAGGCCAACTGCCTCTGCAGGATTTTTATCTCAATTAACGGGATCTAAAAACATTAAAGGCCTCTGTGATGATTTAACAAGACAACCCATTTGGAGTTCCTTATCCGAACTAGGCTATAGGTCAGCAATTCTTGAAAATGGTGTTAGCGAAACGGAGAGTCTAGAAAAGTTTTTAACTTGTGGTGAAAATCAAAAAAATTACATGAAAGGAATGAGTTTTATAAGAATGGGGCCAGAGCAGAAAGTGGGTGTTCAAAGTTTTCATTATCAAGATACCTCCAACCTTCCCATTAGTGGGCTTGCATATGACAAGTCTTGTCAGGGGGGGAAGTGTTATTCATCATTTTTTAATAATTCGAAAAAAATTCTTAATAATATAAATGATGTTGGCAATAAACATTTTTATCTTTTGAGAGAGTTTGCTTATTTACGAGCGCTTAAAGAAAAAGATCTAGGTACAGCTAAGAATATTTTAAAGGATATAAATCAACTGATGTTATGGATTAAAAGTCAAAACAGGAACGATATTTTAGTAATTATTACAGGCACAGAAGGTTTGGAAATTGATTTTCCCAAAGAAGGTAAAGAGTGGTCTGAGTTTGTACGAAAAGGAAAAAATCTTAATATAAAAAACTCAACCTTATTATCTACAGTTTTTGCAAAAGGACCAATGGCCGAAAATTTTTGTGGATTATTTGACGAAGCTGATATGCCTGTTCGTCTATTATATAAACCTGAAGGGAAAAAATTTTCTTGGGATGCAATTAATCCACTAAATAATTAATTTAGGAATTCAGATTTTTGTAGTGTGTAAACAGTTTGGCAATAGTCACACTTTGTTTCAATTTCAGTTTCATCTGGGAGAAAAACATGTTCGAGACCTGTGCTTTTAACTAACGTCCAAATTCCAGTAACCATTCTTTCACGAGAACAATTACATTTAAAAATAACTTCTTTTGATCCTAAAAATAAAAATCCTAAATTCTCGAATGATTTTTGAATTTCTTGATAATCTTGTGAGTGCTCAGTGAAAATTGATTGAAAACTCTCTTGATGGTGATGCCAAAATTCATTAACACTCATTGTATAATTAGTTTGTATACGATCAATTTGTATCTCAGGAAGTTTTAAGAGAAGCATGCTTTGATCAGAGTCAGCGCTTAAGTAAACCTGACTGGGAAGTTGATAAGAGTCTTTAAGTATTTTATTAACAACATCACTTAAGTTTGTATTAACTAAATCAACAATAGAAGTATAGGGATGGCTTTCATTTGGAACGGTCTTAACTAAGCGGCATTTCCCACTCATGGCCATAGGTAATTGGTTGAAGTCTTCTGGTATAAGCAGAGTTCGCATTTGACCTTGTTCGCTCATTTCGATTTTAAATCTAAAATAAGGGTCTTCTGAATCTAAGTAAATGCCTAAACCTTCTCTAGGCTTTAAGTAAGTCATCATTAATTGAAAGGTAAGCAATGAATCTCTAAAAAACTGGAAGCCTTTATTTTTAATTGAGTGAATAATAGCTACATCATTTATTAATTTCTGCCCTTCTAAAAAATGAAGAGTGAATCCATTACTCTGGTCAATAAAACTATACAATCTACTTTCTAACAGCATAAAATTGATTTTATCAAAATGAAGAAGTTTTGTCTCGAGGAAAAACATTGTGCTAATCGTGAATTTATACAAAAGCATCGAGGAATTTTGTTTTGAGCAAAAAAACAGTCTTCAAGACACACGATATATCTGTCCAGGACCTGTCATTGCAGATGGCGTTAGGTCAATTTTAGGCAGCAACGCTGAAGTTCTAACCATTGCAAAATGGGTTAGTGATAATCTAAAAAAACAAAATAAAAAACGCATTATGAAGTCTGAATTATTGCTTCGACTTTCTGCAATCTGGAGGCATTATTTTCCAATTGCTGGAGAGCAAGTTTTTTTCAGGGCATTTGAGATTTTTACTGATTTTAGATCATTTACACTTGATCAGAATCTGCTGGGAGACGTGCTGTTTGAGTTAGATCCAGATTTAAAAAAATCAATTTTATTATTTTGGGTTTATTTTGAAACAGAGCAACTTATTGATGAGCAATTAGGATATAAATTAGTAAGCAGGGATCAAGACACTACAAAAATTTGTTTTATGGGATTCAAGCATATGAATGCTGTTCAAGTTGACATGTTGCAATCCTTGTCAGAATTTAAAGATGTCATTATTGCTTTTCCAGAGACTATTTATAATGAAACTTTGCCTGGTGATTGGGTTCGTTGGCTTATGCCAGAAATGAGTAAAAATCGAGTAATTGAAAAGAAGCAACAATTAGAAGCCTCAGTAGTTCTTTTTCAAAAAAATAAATTAAATATTAATCTAAATGAATTTAGAAAAAATACAATTTGCAATATTGTCATACCAACGGCCTCAATGGATATCTCTCATTTTCAAGAAGTTTTAAATGAGAACTTTTCATTTAAAACAAACATAGACCTATTCGCTATAGAAAGAGAAAATATCTTTTCAGAACTGGCCTTAGAAGATGTCAAAATTTCAGAAATAAAAAAATGGATAATGGAGAAAAAGAAAGAGACGATCAAGTTTGAAAATTACTGCGCATTGAAAGTTCTTATGATGATCGAAGAAAGTTTAGATATTTTTCAAGAACTGACAGAGAGTATAGATGTTTTTTATTTGTCCGTGATAAAACAAGTCATTACTCTTAATTCACCTAGAAACTATATGATTTCAATAAATGAAAACTTAGCATCAGAAGTAATTACTCTTGAAGAGCATCGTTTTAAAAAAATAGAATCTCCTATTGCAGTAATTGCCTCAGCACTCTATGGACAATTATTATCAAAAGATAGTTCATATAATGAAAAAATAGTTTCAGTCTTATCAGCGATTGGCCCGCTTAAGCGTTCTGGTTTAGATTTTCTTTTTGCTAAAGAAGCTTTGCAAAAGCTCTTAAGTAATCCACTTGTTACTTTATTCTTAGAAGATGGATTAATTGACAATGATTTATCTTGGAGAGAAGTGTTAAAAAATTTCCAATTGAATTCACAAGATCTAAATATTGAACATATACTTAAAGAAAAACGTGACATCATTAAAGAATTAACAATCTTTAAAAAACAAACTACACAAAAATTCACCGCCTCTAGATTACAAATTTATCTAGATTGTCCAAGGAAATACTATTTTTCCTATGAAGAAAAGATTAGTACAAGACCTGATGTACGGCTTTCGATTGATCCAGATGAAAAAGGAAACCTAGAACATAAAATTATTGAAAAGTATTTTAGTAAATTTAGTGCTTATAATTATCTTGGACATTCTGAACTCTGTAAAAATATTCTAAAAGTATTTCTGGATGAAAATAAAGTTAACCTGACGAAGCAGTTAGAAGAAGAAACTTATTACGAGTTATTAGAATATACTAAAAATGGTATTACTACTTTACTTAATTATCAAATTAGACATCCTCATTCGGTTTTAGAGTTTGAAATATCAATAGCTAATTCGGAGCATGAACTTAGAGGATTTGTAGATTGTATTTTACGCTTAGAAAACGAAGTTCATATCTTTGACTTTAAAAGATCTATGGCCTCAATTGGTTCTAAAAAGGAACTGCTAAATTTTGAAAAGATTCAGCTTTGGATTTATAAGTGGGCCTTAGAAAAAAAGTATAAAGTCGTATGGTGGGGCTATATAAATTTATCTGATGGGTCAATTACTGGGATTTCTCAAGAAGATATCCTAAATCCTTTAGCATTTGATAGCTTCTACGCTGAATTAATGACTAGATTTAAAAGCGAGAATACTTTTCACCCAATACCACGAGATGAGAAAGTCTGTCATTATTGCGAATTGCAATTAGTGTGTCCTAAGGAGGTGGTTTCTTGAGTGCAAGAACGCCCAACATAGAACAGGCAACCGCAATAACTAAAAAGGGTGGAGTCTTACTATCTGCAGGTGCCGGTTCGGGAAAAACTTTTGTCATTATTGAACATATTATTTATCTGCTGAGAGAAACTAGACCGCAATATTCTACTGAGGCTTTACAGAAAAAGATGATGCATATTTTATCAAGCATTACTTTGATGACGTTTACAAAGAAAGCAGCTGGGGAAATGTCTATTCGACTTACGAATAAAGTTGAAGAATTAATCGACGATGAAGATTATTTAGATGAAAGGCCTTATTGGGAACTTGTCTTTAAGAATTTAAGTTACTTGAAAATATTAACTATACATGGATTATGTCACAATCTTTTACGTGCAGGCTTTTGGCCTGAATTCCCATTAGAAGTGGATATTGTTGACAAGCTTACAATACGGCACAAAATAAAAAGATTATTTGATCAATGGTATGAAATTAATCATAGAAATTTTACACCGCAAGTATTAGCTCACACTCATGAATTATTTCTTGCAATGGAAGAAATATTTCAATCGCCGGAATTAAGGATACTTTGGGAGTCTCCTCAGAATTTTGCTGAAATTAATGAAGAGTTAGATCTATTTTTTAACGAATGGATTGATCTAAGATCGTTTGATCAATTATTTACTGCTAATTTTGCAGTTGATAGTGATAAAAAGAAGAGCACTAAAAAAGGGTTTCAGGCCATTGCAGGGTTTTCTCAACTTGCAAGCAGTAATGGGAAAATTTCATCCTTAAATTATAAAAAGTATATGAGTTTTTTTGAAGAATTAGGACGTTTTCCTCCAACTTCAAAAGACATGAACTATGAAGAAAATAACTTTAGAGATGAAATGAAAACGCTTCATGGAGATATAAAAGATTGGGGGGAAGATTTATTGGCGCTAGATGAAAATACTACTGCATATAAAGATTGGTCCCAAACTCTTCAAAGTGTCTTTAATTATATAAATCTCAACTATCAAAGTCTTTCTGGATTTTCATATTCAGATTTAGAATATTATGTTCATAAAGGTTTAAAGCAACAAGAAGCTTTATCCAAGATTCACCAGGCCTATACGTACTTTATTGTTGATGAATTTCAGGATACTTCGTTTATACAGTTTGATATTTTAAAAAAACTCATTGGTGGTGACCTTAAAAAATTATATGTTGTAGGCGATCGAAAGCAAGCTATCTACGGGTTTCGTGGTGGTGAATTGCAAGTCTTTCATGATTGTGAACGTATGATGAGTGTGGATGGAAATTTATCTTTATTATCTAATTATAGGTCTGGTCAAAACATAATTGAATTCAATAATAGATTTTTTGCTAAAATCTTTCCTTTGGGTTTTAAATATGAAGACTTGGATCCACATCATACAGAAATGGAAGCACAGCTTGTTCCAGAGACTAACGGACTTCAAAAAGGCGATGTTTATTCTATTTGTATCGAAGTGGAAGATGAAAATGCAGATCTTGACCAATATGAAGCTAAGGCGTTGGCCTTTGAAATTGAAAAATTAGTATCTGATGACTCAATTGAGAGTATCTGTGTTCTCTATCGTAAGCTTAAGCCAAGCTATTACTTAATTGATCTTTTAAAAGAAAAAGAAATCTCGTTTAATGCGCAAATTAAAATTTCATATCAAGATGACCCTCTTCTTTCTATGTTTAAATATTTAATAGAAAGTGTATTAAATATTTCAGATCCCATAAAGAGTAGTTCTAGTTTTTTCAAGTTAAAAGCTTTGTGCAATATTATTGGGATTAAAGATTTTGATCAATCAGAAATTATGATCTTTATTGAAAATTCTAAGTTGATGGGAATTATGAATTCGTTTATAAAGCTTTTCCTATCGTCAGGATTGAGTAATTCCTTCTTTGATCAGAATTTTAATTTGCTTAAATCTATTTGTGAAATTGGTAATAATAATTATCTACAAATTTATCATATACTTAAAGAAAATGATGATGGTTATTCAACTGAATTAGTCTCAGGAAAAAAAGAGAAGAGAATAATATTAATGACAGCTCATGCTTCAAAAGGATTAGAATTCGATGCAGTTTTATTGGGCGGGGTTCATACCAATGGAAGCTATCAGGGAATGAAAGCTAAAGTCGGAAAAATGCCAAAAAGTTTCCGCTGGAAAAAATCATTTGATCAAAATAAGTTTTATAAGTCACCAAACTATTATCTTGAGTCTGAAATTCTTAAACAAAAAAACTTTTCTGAAAGTAAGAGGCTTTTGTATGTTGCTTGTACAAGGGCCATTGAAAAGCTTTGCTGGGTAGATTTACGCCATTATGGTAAAGAGCTGATGAGTGATCAAAATAGTTGGATCAAGGCCCTAAGACTAGCTGAAGTAAATACAATTCAGACTCAGTTGAGATTCCATCAAAATATTCATCAGAACAAAATCAGCTTTATACAAAAAGATTCATTAGGGATTGCTGTTAATAAACTGCCTATTTCTACAGGAATTACATCGGAATTATCAGTAACCAGATTGGCAACACTGGCCGAATGCCCCTTTAAATTTTATCTGAAAAATATTTGTAAAATAAATATTGATGAAAAGTTTTTTGAATCATCTGATACGGAAGAAGAGGCAGAATCTTTTTTTTCTTCAAAGGCCAGAGGTACAGCAATTCACTTAATTCTCTCTAAAGTGTTTAAGAAGGAATTATTTCAAGAAGCAATTTCCCTTGAGCTAAACGAAATAATAGATTGGGTGTTAGAATTGGCCAGGCCCTTGGTTGATTTTAGAGCAATAAGTGAAGAGGCAATAAAGTTTTCATTTTTTAATAATATGATTTCAGGTACTCCAGATATTTTCTTCTTAGGTAAAGATAATCAACTTGTTGTATGGGATTTTAAAACAGGACAAAGAAGACTGGAAAATGAGGATGGTTATTGGTTTCAGCTCATGTGTTATGCTTATGGCATAGGAAAAATTTACCCCTTAGATCAAGAACAAAAAATCAAACTTAGTTTAATTTATATTGATGAAAAAATTAATATTGCAAAAGAATTATCATTATCTGAAATTTCGAGAGAGCTATATCTTATTTGGAAAAAGACAGAGTCTCTTTATCAAGTAAATCTTGCCCATTGTTCTGTATGTGAATACTCCACTATCTGTAAAAAATCTCATCCTTAGTTGCGGTAACCCCGGTCTATGCTAAAATAATTATATTAATAATAATATACAGGATGTGTATGAATTCAAAATTACTAAATTTTTTACTTTGTCTCTCTTTTCTCTATACACCAATTATTTTGGCAAGCGAAAAAGATATCTATGAATTCTTGTGGCTTGATCCAGACAAAGAAGTCTATGTTTTACAAAATAGAAAATTTAGAAAAGATAACCATCTTTATGTGAATCTTGGTGGAGGGATTACTACTTCTGGTGCTTTTGTAGATGCGACTGCACTACAAGGAAGAATTGGCTATTTTGTTACAGAAGATTTTGGATTAGAAGGAATTTATTCTAAGAATTCAGGTAAAGAAAATGATACAGCTTTAGGAGTTAGAAATCCGGGCGGAGCAGGTTCAAAACCATTTCGACGAATAGTAGATAGTTATATGGGAGCCATGGTTCTTTGGTCTCCCTTTTATAGTAAAATTAATACATTTAATAAAATTGTTTATATGGATTGGATATTCGGCTTGGGCTATGCCCAGTTAAAAGAACATAATAATCAATTGGAATTACCGAGTGGATCAAATGATACAACTCAGACCGCTCTCTCACATGCTGGTTTAGTTTGGGACGTGGCCATGAAATTTTATATTGATGAATCATTCAGTATTAGAACTGATTTAACGGCCATTCATTATAGTGCCACGAAAGTGAATTCAGTTGGTACTGCCATTAATTCAAACTTTGATGCAACAATTGCTCTTGGTTATTCATTTTAAAGAAGGAGCTCGCTGTGAAACAGATAATATGTAGTCTTCTTTTTGTGAGTATCTCTATCAAGTCTTATGCTTCATATAATGTTGCCGATAGGATTTATCAATCTGGTGATAGAAATAAATATCCCCAACTTGTATCAGAATTAATAGATGCAAAAATGTATTTTAGTGCAATCCCTTTTTTAAAAGAATACCTATCAACTACATCAAGATCGAATGATGCTGCAATTGATATAATTTTAGATCAGTTAATTTCAGAAGTTGGAGTTAAGCAATTTGAAGTTCTTCCAGCAAATATTTTAGAAAAATCAAATGCTCCCACTATCCGCTATATTTTGGCACGCAAGGCCTTTAGGCAGGGAAAATACGATGATGCCCTAAAGTATTTAGTAAAACGTATTGATGATTCCAACATAGTAAAACCTTTTTCGCTTTTACTTAAGGCCAGTATTTTTTCTATTACTAATAAAAGCGATGGAGCGATTGAAAACTTTAAAGAGTGTATTGATGTAAGTAACTCACTTATTCGTCATACCAAAGAATCTGAAAGATTATGGCAATTAAAAATAAATCGTGATTATTGTATTGTTGGTATAGCAAGGACTGAGTTTGCTATGAAAAAGTACGAAGCTGCAAATTCTTCATATTTAGATTTGCAAAAATCATCTAGTATTTGGCCTGAAATCCTATTTGAAGAAGCTTGGAATAGTTTTTATCTCAAAGACTTTAATAGAACTTTGGGAAAACTGGTTACCTATAAAGCGCCAGTTTTTCACTATATCTTTAACCCTGAAATAGAAGTGCTAAAGGCGCTGTCGTTTATGGAGCTTTGCCTTTGGGATGATTCGAAAAAAGTAGTAGAAGATTTTTATAATAAGTTTGAAATAGACAATGATAATTTTTCAAAAAGTATTAATGCTTATGGAAAAGATTATTCACAGTTTTACCAACTGATGAAAGACCATAGTGAAGGTAAACAACGAGGGGGACCTCTTCTTGGGATCGCTTTGTCATCAATCGCTAAAGACTCTACGTATAGAGAGTTATTATCTTCATATAACGGTGCACATTTAGAAATTGAAAAACTAAACTCAATGTCAAATTCTAGATTTAAGTCGGCCTTAAATGAAAACTTAAAAGATTCTCTCACTTTGCAACGGGATTTAATTGGTGGGTATATCAGAGGACAATTGCATTTATTTTCAGCTCAAATGGTAAAGGCTTTTGAGGATATGAGTTATATTAAATTAGAGATATTATCAAAACGAAAGACAGAGTTGTACGAACAGGTCTCTCTACGAGGCGAGAGGGCCCGTGGTGATTTTATGTACGTTAAAAGAACAGATAAACAATATTTTTGGAATTTCAAGGGAGAATTTTGGGCCGATGAGTTAGGAGACTATGTCTTTGCTCTTCGTACAGAATGTAAATAACTATGAAAAATATTTTACTAATTTTTTTAATTTTAAGTTTTATTCCCTTACAGTTTGCAATTGCAGATGTTGAACAAAGACGAGCTGAGCTTATTAGAATCTTAGATGAAGAGCTAAAAGAAGTTACTCGTTTAAATAAACAAACAAAAGGGAATCGTCCAGACTTAATGCTGAGAATGGCACAAGTCTTATTAGAAAAAGGTCGACTCTTAAAAGATTTTGAGAATCAAAAGTATTTAGAAATTCCACCTACAGAACGTTTAAAATTAAATAAAGATGAACAGTTTAAAGAATCAAGACGTTACTTTGATCAAGCACAAAAAACAGTAGTTGTCCTTTTTAAAAAATTTAGTAACTTTGAAGAGAAGGCCGATGCATATTATATTCTTGCCTATAATGCGAAAGAATTAAAGCAAGAGGAGCAGTCACAGAAATATTTTCAAAAAGTACTAAGTGAATCACGTGGAGATACACTTGTCGCAGATAAATCAAAAATTGCTTTAGCGGAAATATATTTTAATAAAGGATCTTTTGATAAGTCACTTAATTATTATGAATCGTCACTTAAAACTAAACGAGATAAATGGTGGACTAAGGATGCCTTTAATTTAGCCTGGTGTTATTACAAGGTTGGGAAGTTGGATAAGGCCATTAGTACAATGAATGAGACTTATGAATTATCTAAAAATGCCAAATATATTGATATGTCAAAAAGTGTTGAAAGGGATATAGCTCTTTTTTTTACTGAGGCCGGACGACCTCAAGATGCTGTTGCATTTTATAAAAAAAATGGAAAAAGTGTTGCTGATGTAATGCTGAAGGTTGGAAGATATCTTAAGCTGCAAGGAAAATTCTCATCTGCAGAAAAAACTCTAAATGAAGGATTGCAAAACAAGCAAATAGATAAAGAAGAAATTGAACTTAATCTAGAACTTTTAGGTCTTTATGAAAAATTTGGTCGTGATGACAAACATCTTGATGCTTGCCGAACACTCGCAAAATATTTTGAAAAAGGACTGCTAACCGCTGAACAAGTAGATATTTTAAGATTTAATACAAAAAAAATGTCTGCTCATTTTCAACAACAAGTTGTTAAAAAAACCTACACACATTTACCAGACACTGAAGCAAAAAAAGCTGCGGCGGCAAATGAATATTTTATGATTGAGGCCAAATTAGATCCAATCTTATCTCAGATTTCTTATTTTCATGCAGGTGAAACGCTTTTCTCTATGGGGAAATTTGACGAAGCAATTCCTTACTATGCTGAGGCAATTAAACTTTCACAAAAAAATAATGATAAGAAAACGGAAAGTTTAGCAGGGACATCATTGTTAGTTTCTTTGGGGAAAAATGTTAAAAAAGAAACTTCTCAGAAGTACATGATACCGGCATATGAAGGTTACTTAGCAGTAAATCCTAAATCAGAAAAATCAAATGCTGTTTATCAAAGATTATTTTCTGCTCAAATGGAAAAAAAACAAATTGCTGATGCAGAAAAAGTTTTAATGAATTACAAAACGGCATTTCCTAATGAAAATGAAACTCAGGAAAAAATGCTAGCTCAAGTTATGGATTATTATAAAGCTCAAGGCGACAAAGCAAGCTTATTTGCCTGGGCAAAAAAAGTTGATTCTAATGAGTTTAAAGTTTCACCAGAATATGCATCAAAGGTAAAAGCACTTGTCATGGGCATGCAGTTTGAAAAAGTTGAGTCCGCAAACACCAAGGGTGATAAAAAAGGTGCCCTCGATGGATATATGCAAATATTCCAATCCCCTGATTCAGACGTAGAATCTAAAAAAATGGCGGCTTATAATATTGCTGTTTTAAATTATCAAACAGGTGATTTTAAAGAAATGTACGTTTGGGCCGACCGTGCTTCAAATCTGATGTCCGCTAACGATATTATGCGTTTTGAAAAAGATTTTATTTTGTTTTCTACCGATTTATTTCAACGTAGACAATTTGCAGTCTCAGCTGCACTTAGTGAAAAGAATTTCGATAAAGTGTGCTCAACTTCATCACCTAATAAGAAAGTATTTTTTAAGAATGCTAATGTTATATATCTCGCGGAAAAAGAATTTGATAAAAGTAAGGCCTTACTTAATAAAGGCGCGAAATGCGGAATTCCTTCAGAGATAATTTTGGCCGGACAACTAGATCATCTTAATGAATTAGCTGCTTCAAATAAATGGGGTTCATATAGTGAGGTAATTAAAGCATTAGAGTCTGCTAAAAATATTTGGCCAAATTTAATTTATCCATCGTCGTTACTCGCGAATGAACTTGAAAGTATGGGACGTCTTGATGATGTAAAAAAAGTCCAGGCAAAAATGATGAGCTATTATGAAGTAAGTGTAAAACAGAAGTCTGCCATACCTCTTGAAGCCTTAGATGCTATCTCTTATATACGTCTTGCTTCTGTGGAAGAAAAGATTAAAGAACTTGCGGCGATTAAACTTGAATTTCCAGAGGCAGAATACAACAAAAATTTAAAAAATAAATTAATTAAATTAGATCAATTAACATCAGAAGCAATTTCGATTGCTGAAATGGGTTCAGGTATTGGAATTGTTCGTGCATATAAATTAATTGTTACGGCACATGAAGCGATACATGATGAAATTGTTGCCTTCGTTCCACCTGGGAAATCTGAAGCCTATGTTACATCTTTTAAAGCAAGTATGAATAAAGTTTCTGATCCAATTGCCAATCAGGCAAAAGATTATAGAGAGACTGCAATTAAAAGAATTGAGAAGGAAAGTATTTTATCCTCAGATAATACATGGTTTCTTGTTAAAAATAATTTCTCATTTTCACCTGAATATTACAGTAACCGCGGAGCTGTTCTTATGGATGCTGACAATGAAAAATCTGCAGGAATTAATGTTTCCTCTAAATGTTTAGAAAATAAATTTGATGAAGCATTTAAACAAGCTGATGAGATTTATTTAAAATTTAAAAACAACGCAGTTTATTGGAATCAAGTAGGGAGTTGTTATTATCTGAAATCTGATTTTGCTAAAGCAACACTTTTTTATAATAAAGCCCGTGATCTTGATCCTAAATTTGATGCTCCCGTTAATAATATTGGGGTAGTTTACCAAAAACAAGGTCGATATCAAAAAGCTCTAGCTGCTTTTAAAAGGGCCACTGAAATGAATTCATTTTCTCTTGATAGTATTTACAATGTTGCTCAGTTGTATTTACATTTTGGAGCTATAGGGAAGGCCTTACCTATTTTTGATGCTCTTCTTAAAAAAGTACCTACTGATATAGAATTTAATTCTGCAGTAGCGTCTTCTCAATTACAAAAAGGTGAATTTGCCAGTGCCTTGCTTGTATATAATGCCTTACCGAAAGAAAGCCAGGTTTTACCTGAAATTGGATTAAACTATGCAATTGCTCTTAAGCTTTCAGATAAAAAAGACGAGGCAATTAATGTTTTGGCTAAAATTCCAGCAAGCACAGGTGAGCTAAAAGATTATGCACTAAAAGTTGAAAATTTTATTAGGAATTAATTATGAAAATTATTTTATTTATCTTTAGTTTGGTTTTTATTTTTGATGCTTCTGCTAAAACTGATAAACCCGAGAGTAAAAAAGTTATTTATACATATAAGCAATTTGAAAAATTTGACTTTGATGATTTGAATATTGAAGGTGAGGAAGGCGCTCCTAATGATTTATCTATCTCTCCCATTCATGAAAAGAAATACACAAATCGCTTACCTTATAGACGATCATTTACTATGGAAATTAGAAAAGGGATTGAGCGCGTTCGCTAAGTCTCTTGGTTGCCATAAATAGTAGTCGGCTTTATACAATTCTATAACTTTCAACCCATTGATTTTTTGTTACTACTTAAATGTGAACTATAATTCTGCTATGACGATGAAACACATAAGTGCAGTAAAAAAACTATTGTTGATGAATTTTATTTTACTGTTACTTTTTCAAATTCTTATTGGTTTTAAAGAAATAGATGATTATCTTGTGATTTTTATTTTTGCTCTCTTTTTAAATGATCTTTACTTTAAATTAACAAAACCTGAACTCAATCTACTTAAAGAGGCTAAATCTAAGCGTAAATTTATGACTATCTTTCTAGTCATTTTACTTATCGTGCCAGTCTTATTTGAAGTTTTTAATGTTAAAAATGGAACCCAGTCATTTGTGTGCAAAGTAGGATTACTCTTATGGGCCCAAGCTTTTTTACTTGATTCATTTTTACATTACAAACAGACTCGTTCAAAAAAATGGTTATTATTTACTAATATTGGAGGAATTTTTATTATCTTTTTTTCGATAGCGATGTAATTAATAGTTTTCTGGAAATAATTGTCTTTCAATACCTTCAATAAAAATGTGAATACATTTAATATGAATCTCTTGAATTCGATCACTAATCATTGAATCGACAATTATTGATGTGTTACACATTGAGCTTAATTTTCCGCCACCCTTTCCTAGTAGACCTACAACTTTCATCCCTTTTTTCTTGGCCGCTTCAACTGCCAGTATTACATTGGGCGAATTGCCAGAGGTAGAGATAGCAAGAAGTATGTCTCCACTATTACCCCAAGCCTCTAGATATCTTGAAAAAATGAAATCATATCCATAGTCATTTGAAACACAGCTGAGATGAGAAGCATCGTTAATGGCCATCGCGGGCAAAGGTGCTCGTTCTTTTCTAAAGCGACCAGTTAATTCTTCAGCAAAATGCATGGCATCGCACATTGAACCGCCATTTCCACAACTAAAAATTCTACCATTATTTTGATATGATTCGACCATCATTGAGATGGCCGAATTTATAGTCTTAGTATTGATCTCATCATTAACAAATTTAGTTAGAACTGAGTGAGCTTCATTAAGTGAGTTTTGAATGAAAGACATATTTTATGCCAATTCCTCAAGTGATTTTTTAATTTCTTCTTTAGCTTGCATACCCACAAGTGTTTTTGCAGCTTGACCATTTTTAAAGAAAATCATTGTTGGTATTCCTCTAATGCCATATTTTTGTGCGAGTTCTGGATTTTCATCAACATTTACTTTAAGGACAGTAGCTTTTTCTCCAATTTCTTGAGCAAGTTCCTCTAGTATTGGTCCCAACGCGCGACATGGTCCACACCATTCGGCCCAGAAATCTACAAGTACAGGTCTATCAGATTTAAGTACGTCTGCTTCAAAATGAGAGACGTCAGTTTTATTTAATGATGACATAAGGGCCCCCTTTAATTAATTGATTGTTATGTTAACCAAGTAAGTTGATTGTGAAAACTTAATATTTTTTTGCTTTGCATTTCTTTGGTGTGTCACTAATATTAAGTTATGGAAAGACGACATCTTTTAGAAAAGGCAATTCGAGTGGCCAAACTCACACGCTTAATTGCCAAGGGCATTGATTTAGCAATTGTTATCGCCTTGCCCATCATGACGTATCCACTAGGCATTTATCAGGCCGGACTTTATTTAGGCATTATTTATATTTCCTTGGCCGACGGAATGAAAAATGGGCAATCCCTTGGAAAAAAAGGATTAGGTTTTGCTGTCAAATCTCTTGAAGATGGCTCTCCGTGTTCTTATAAACAGTCGATCATTAGAAATTTGCCCTTTAGCATTCCTCTTACCTTAGCAGTTGTGCCATTTTGGGGTTGGATACTTGGTGGAATTTTAGGGATTGGTTTAGTTGGACTTGAATTATATTTACTTTATAACTTAGATTCCGGACATCGCTTAGGTGATGTTATGGCCGATACATCTGTTATGGCCAATGACGATAATTTTGTTGGCGTAAAAAATAGAA
This sequence comes from Bacteriovoracaceae bacterium, assembly GCA_036171615.1. Taxonomy (GTDB): domain Bacteria; phylum Bdellovibrionota; class Bacteriovoracia; order Bacteriovoracales; family Bacteriovoracaceae; genus Bacteriovorax. The sequence continues at coordinate 45,962 of JAVHRK010000153.1, read as the reverse complement.
AGACAAGTTGGTTTCCATCGAATACAACTGAAACCCTATGAACCAAAATAACATTCCCCGCAAACGTTTAATTATTGTTGATGTAAGTAATTTTATTTTCCGTGCTTTCTTTGCCATTCGTCCGTTACATGCGCCAGATGGTACGCCAGTGAATGCTGTCTATGGTATTTTTACCATGATGCTAAAATTACTATCAGATCAAAAACCAACACATTTATTTTTGGCCCGTGATACAAAAGGCGGAACTTTTAGAAATCGAATTTATGAAGAATATAAGGCCAATAGAAGTGAACCCCCTGCTGATCTTATTCCGCAATTTGCTTTAATAGACAAGCTGATTGAAAAAATGAATTTCCCCACGTTTTCCCATGATAATTTTGAGGCCGATGATATTATTGGGAGTGCCTGTATACAATGGCGTGATGAGTTTGAAGAAATATTTATTGCATCAGGTGATAAAGACCTCATGCAGTTTGTAGGCGGAAATATAAAACTCTTAGATACGATGAAGGACAAATTATATTCTGCTAAAGATGTTGAAGAGAAAATGGGAGTAAGGCCAGATCAAATTGTAGATTATTTATCAATAGTAGGAGATACCTCCGATAATATTCCAGGGATGAAAGGTATCGGAGCTGTTGGTGCCACAAATCTTTTAAAAGAATACGGAACTTTTGAAAATATTTTAGCAAATAAAGAAAAATTAAAAGGCAAAAAAGTTATTGATGCCTTTACGAATTATCTTGAGAAAGGATTACTCTCAAAACAATTAGTACAAATTGTAACTGATATTGAACTTGGACACACTCCTGATGAAACAGCTGTGCATTTTTATCCCACCAATGAGTTAAGTGATTTTTTAAGTGAGCTTGGATTTAAATCTGCTCTAACTAAACTTCAAGAAATTCGTTTTCAATATCATATGGGAAAAGAAAACGATAAAAGATTAAATACAGATGAACCAGTTGATTTAAGTAGTACACTCTTTCAACCACCGCAACCATCAACGATTAATTTAATTTTAGTAGAGGAGATACCGACTATTTTACTTGAGGCAAAATCGGTAGCGCTCTATTTTATCTATGCTGGTGAAGATATTTTTGCTCGAAATGTAACGCAAGTATTTTGCTCAATTGGTGGAGATGATATCTATCTTTTTAACCACATTCCAGTTGCTCTTTTTAATAATCCAGAAATTGAAATTATTAGCGAAAACGTAAAACGAGAAATCGTACATTGCATGACTCATCAATTAATCACCAAAGCAAAGTTTTTTGATATTGGGCTTGCTCACTATAATATTAATACCAATACTCGACATGACGTAGATACGTTAATGAAAGAATATTTACAGAGAGATCCAAGTTCTGATGAACAAATTGCCAACGCAGAAAGGGCCCAGGCCTTATTTCAACTGGCCGAAATATTTCATACTAAACTTAAAGAGCTCAATCTCTTAAAAGTTTATGAAGAGATTGACCTTTTGGTGACTCCAGTTTTAGCAGAGATGGAGGTTGCAGGTATTCTTTTAAATCCTAATTATTTAATTGAACTTGAACATGAATTACAAAAAGAAATTACCAATATAGAAAAGAAAATTTTTGAAATTGCTGAAACAGAAATTAATCTAAATTCTCCTAAGCAAGTAGGAGCACTTCTTTTCGAAAAATTACAATTACCAGTTATTAAGAAAACTAAGACGGGTTATTCAACTGATGCTGATGTACTAGAGGAACTAGATGGGATGAACCTAAGTGAGGTTCCCAGTTTTATGCTTACCCATCGTGAATATGGAAAAATTTTATCAACCTATGTAAGGGCCTTGCCCCAGATGATAAATCCTCTTACAAAGAGAATTCATACTAATTTTAATTTAACAGTGGCGCAAACCGGCCGACTTTCCTCGACAAATCCCAACTTGCAAAATATTCCAATTAAAAGCGAAATGGGACAAAAAGTACGAAGGGCCTTTATTGCAAAACCCGGAATGATTCTCTTATCGGCCGATTATTCTCAAGTAGAGTTAAGATTACTTGCGCATTTTTCAGAAGATCCGACAATGTTAAAATCTTTTCAAGAAAATATTGATATTCATACCCAAACTGCTTCTCAAATTTTAGAAATTCCACCATCAAGCGTAACTCCCAAAGATCGATCGATGGCAAAAACTGTCAATTTTGGATTGATGTATGGTCAATCTTCTTTTGGATTAGCTGCTACATTAAAAATATCACGTACAGACGCAAAAAATTATATCGATCAATATTTTACGCACTTTAGTTCAATTAAAAAATTTCTTGATTCACTAAAAGATAAGGCCGAACAAACAGGCCATGCAGAAACATACCATGGAAGAAAACGCTTTCTTCCAGACATTCATTCGCAAAATAGAACGATAAAGGCACAAGCAGAGCGCATGGCCATTAATAGTCCAATTCAAGGAACAGCAGCTGATATTTTAAAAATCGCAATGATAAACATCAATCATGAACTAAAAGACAGAAAATTAAAATCCCATATGCTTTTGCAAGTTCATGATGAATTGATTTTTGAAGTAGTTGAAGAAGAATTAGATATTATGAAAGAACTTGTTCGCAGACAGATGGAAACCGTGGTTGATTTAAAGGTTCCACTAAAAGTCGAAATGGGGATTGGAGTCAATTGGTACGACTTGAAGTAATTCCAACTAACTTGCCACCTGAGTCATCAAAACGCCGAGATTTTTTCAGCTTACAACCTTGACACTGATCAAACACATATTACATTGTGAGAGTAATTTTTTTTAATTAGGAGGATCTATTATGGAACTTAGACCATTACAGGACAGAGTTGTCGTTCAACGTTTTGATGAAGAAACAAAAACAGCAGGCGGGATTATTATTCCAGATAACCACACAGAAAAACCATCACAAGGAAAAATCCTTGCTATTGGAACTGGTCATAGACTAGCAGATGGATCAATTCGTAACTTAGAAGTTAAAGTTGGCGATAGAGTTCTTTTTGGCAAGTACTCAGGTACTGAAGTAAAAGTAGAAGGAAATCCAGTTCTTATTATGAAAGAAGATGAAATCCTAGGAATCCTACACTAATTAAATCAATATAAATTTTGTAATAAATATCTTAAGGAGATAATTATATGGCCAAAGAATTAAAATACAGTGAAGACGCTAGAACATTGATACTAAATGGAGTTAACAAACTTGCTAACGCAGTAAAAGTTACACTTGGACCTAAAGGTCGAAATGTAATCATCCAAAAATCTTTTGGAGCTCCTCATATTACTAAAGACGGTGTTTCTGTTGCTAAAGAAATTGAATTAGAAAATAATTTTGAAAACATGGGCGCTCAAATGGTAAAAGAAGTTGCTCAAAAAACAAATGAAGATGCAGGAGACGGTACTACTACTGCAACTGTTCTTGCTCAGGCAATTTACCGTGAAGGTGTTAAGCTTGTATCTGCTGGACACAACCCAATGGATTTAAAACGAGGGATTGATTTAGCTGTTGAAAAAGTTGTTACTAAACTTAAAGAAATGTCAAAACCAGTTAAAACTTCAGAAGAGATTGCACAAGTTGCAACTATCTCTAGTAATAATGATACAGAAATCGGAAAACTAATTTCTGAAGCAATGGCAAAAGTTGGAAACAATGGTGTTATTACTATTGAAGAATCAAAAACTGCTGAAACAGTTCTTGATGTTGTAAAAGGTATGCAATTTGATCGCGGTTACCTCTCTCCATATTTTGTAAATAATCCAGAAAAAATGGAAGTTGCTTTTGATAATTGCAATATTTTAATTACTGATAAAAAAATTGCTTCTATGAAAGAACTGCTTCCTCTTTTGGAAAAAACTGTTCAATCAGGAAAACAACTTTTAATTATCGCTGAAGATGTTGAAGGTGAAGCTCTTACAACTCTTGTGGTAAATAAACTAAGAGGAACTATTCAAGTTGCTGCTGTAAAAGCTCCTGGATTTGGTGATAGAAGAAAAGAAATGTTAAAAGACATTGCAACCCTTACAGGCGCAGTTGTTATTTCTGAAGAACTTGGAATGAGTCTTGAAACTTCTGGAATTGAAGTTTTAGGAACTGCAAAAAGAGTTACTATCGACAAAGAAAATACAACAATTGTTGATGGCGCAGGAATTAAAGCTGACGTACAAGCAAGAGTATCAGCTATTAAGTCTCAAATTGCAGATTGCACTTCAGATTATGATAAAGAAAAACTTAAAGAAAGATTAGCAAAAATTGATGGTGGTGTAGCTGTTGTAAAAGTTGGAGCACCAACTGAATCTGAAATGAAAGAAAAGAAAGACAGAGTAGAAGATGCATTAAATGCAACTAGAGCTGCTGTTGAAGAAGGAATTGTTGTTGGTGGTGGATCTGCATTACTACATGCATCTTCAGTACTTGCAGATTTTAAAGGTAAAAACGAAGAAGAAAATTTTGGTATCAGAATTATTCGTCGTGCACTTGAAGAACCTTTAAGACAAATCGTAAGCAATGCAGGTCTTGAAGGATCAGTTATTGTTAATGATGTAAAAGCAAATAAAGATTCAAATTTTGGATTCAATGCTCTTGATGAAAAATTAGAAAACCTAGTAGCAGCTGGAATTATCGATCCAACTAAAGTTGTTCGATCAGCGCTTCAAAATGCAGCATCAGTAGCAGGCTTAATGCTTACAACTGAAACAATGATTGCAGACCTTCCAAAAGCTGATTCAGCTCCAGCAATGGGCGGCGGCGGAATGGGCGGAATGGGTGGAATGGGCGGAATGATGTAATTCATTTCATTTTAAACTTAGAAACGTTATTCAAAGGGGAGCTTCGGCTCCCTTTTTTTAGGAATTATTTATGCGTAAATTATTTATTATGGGCGGCGGTGGCTTTGCCATGGAGCCCGATAATTTATTACTAGATAAATATATTTTGTCTTTGTCTGTGAAAAAAAATCCTAAAATTTGTTTTATTGGAACGGCTAGTGGAGACAGTGAACACTCTATTAATCAGTTTCAAGATGCTTACCGAACTCTTGATTGCGACTATACCTATCTTTCACTTTTTAAGCCACCTACTAGAGATCTTCGTGATTTTATTTTTAATCAAGATATTATTCATATTGGTGGTGCCCTAGAAAAAATAGAATGTTTAGGGATTTTAAAAGGAAGCGCCTGTCCACACTTTGATGGAGAAGAAAATCGAAGGCCTACGTTAATTAAATTTATCAAGGATGGAATTCTGAATGGTGGAATTGCCCTTGATGATGGGGTAGGTGCCTTGTATATTAATGAAGAACTTATCGAGTGTGTTTCATCTAGTAAAAATAAAAATGCCTCTCATTTTGCTAGTCTAACGGCAGAGGAAAATCATCTCAGAGTAAAATTTCTTGAAATGGAGTAATCATGAAAACTTTTCTTACGATCACTATAATATTATTCACTACTAATACTTTTTCTTGTGAAGAATCCTTTGTAGGAAAGTATATTGATGAGACTAATGTTAGTAATATTCTCGAAATAAAGGTAAGTAATTGTGCTCCAACTTTCGAGCTTGCTCTACCGGCCGAATCACGAACTGGGCATGTTATAGCAGACAACTTAACCAGACTTATTTGGAATAGAGGTGGTCGGACAATTACAGAATTAGCTTTTGTAGATGAGCAAGCCTTAACCATCAATATAATCGATAAGCATCTCTGGGATATATATTATCAAACCCAGGTCTACAAATTAAGTCCAACAGGTATCTTATTTGAGATAGAAATATTTAATAGCAAACATACTTATGAATATAAAAAATCTATTAACTATATACGGGAATGATGATGGAAAATACAATGTATCAAGGTCGCTATATAAAAGTGACTGAAGAGATGATTGAAGAAAATAATTGGGAACGGTGCTATCTTCGAAATGGGGTTATCGTTTATGCAATTGATAATGACGGTAAATTTATTTTAATTAATGAACGACGTCCACATGAGGATGTAAAAATTCGCTTACGATTCGTTGCGGGACATATAGAAGAAGAGTTAACTGTGTTAGAAAATGCAAATAAAGAATTACGTGAAGAAGTTGGTTTACGGGCCAATAAGCTAGAAAAGTTTTTTGAAATTAAATCTAGCGGTACAGTAAACAATTCAGTTTCTTTTGTATTAGCAACTGAGCTTGTAGAAGATCCTTTACCTAATCCCGATGGAGATGTCGTTGTTTCAATTGAAAAATTTTCTTACAATGAATTATTTGACCTTATTATGTCAGATAAGCTGCGTTGGTCTTCTGCAGTGCTTGGATTTTTAAGACTTCATCATCTACATAAAGATAAATTTAAATTCGAGTAATTTTTTTACGGAGTCAATTTTTTGGAATCTGACTTTTTCTTTTGACACCTAAATCAGGATAAAAAGTGTCATTTTCTCCCCAGAAAATACTAAATCAAGTCTTTATTACTCATTTAGTTTTGGCACGACCTGTGCACATTAATAATTAAGAGATTAGGAAGATCTCACAAGAGTTTAAAGGAAAATAAAGGAGCTTTAGGATGAAGCAAGCAAAGCGACTATGGATGGTCGGATTTATTACAGGATTATTTTCCTTGCCTCTTTACTCGACTTCTCAAATCGGTCTTAGTTGCCCTGAAAAATTTATTGGTACAGTTATAAGTGTTGAAGATGTAGTGGCCGCTGCTTACCCAAAGGAAGAAGTTAGCTTTCAAGTGATACAGACGCTAAAGGGTATGGAAATGCCAATTCGAAAAATTCAACTTGTGAAAAATGGCCCACTAAATTTTAAGAGTGGCGAAATTTATACTGTGGAAATGCGAGATTCTTGGCTCTGTACTGCTCTAATATTTGCATCAAAATAGTTCATAACCCTTCCATGGATGGAAAGGTCTAGATAGTCACAATTTTTTACAAGGATGTAAAAGTTGCAATTGACAAAAAAATTGGCCATAAGTTACTCCCTCTCTCTTATGGCCATTTTCTTTTCTACAAATTCTTTTGGTTATGCTTTTACTCAAGACTTCAATAGAGGTTTTTACTGGAAAGCATTTCCCATACAAATGAGAAAATTTGTAACCAATCCAACTGATGGTGCACTTTTAGAAGCGCTTTCTACTGAAGCGTTTAATGAGTGGGAAGCTGCTACAGGAAAAAATCTATGGGACATACTTCCAGTGGAAGAAAGTAGTAATTATAATGGTAACTATATTCGCTGGTCTGACAATTTTGGAAATGATACAGGCTTTGATCCTAGCAGAACTTTGGCGGTAACAATTCGTTATAATCAAGGAACATTTTTTGAACATACTGTAATTATTTTAAATGGAAGTCTAAGTTACTTAAGACAAAATTGGGGTAATACTTTAAAAATTACTCTCTTACACGAAATTGGCCACACCATTGGCCTAGATCATTCTGATCAACAGGCCATTATGGAAGCTAATCTTGGGTCTATAAGCACTTTGCAGCCAGATGATATTGCAGGAATGAATGCCCTTGTTGATTCCACACTTGAAAGACAAGGAGGAGGATATATTTCGCCATATTCAACAACAAACTCCTCATCAAGTAATAAACTTTTTTCAGGTTGCGGTACTATTCAAGAAATAAATTCCTCACCGGGTAATTTTCTTGGCACAGGATTTTTAGGCCTATTAATAGCTTATGTATTACGACCAAGAACTAAAAAGATAAAGGTTTTAGTCAAGTAATAATTTATTCATTTTTATTCACATTATGTCGATAAGAAGACATGGGTGAGAAATCAATTATTAATTATATTTTTTATTTAAAATCTACCGAGCAGCTTGGTGGTGTTTTTTTTCAGATGGCCGAACAATTTAGCCAGCTGAATATTGTTTTGCTCCCGGTGACAGTTGCAGAATTAAAAAATATTGATAGACACAAAAGACACCAAATTATAATTTTCAGAGATAATCTATTATCTGCTCAGAATTTTTTAGAAATAAAAAAATCATATTTAGATTTTTCAATGTCCAGAGGCCATGTTGCCGTCTATGACTTAAGTTCATTTTCAGAAATAGAAAATGCTTCAAAATACCAAAGTAAAAAATCCTACTTTTATTTCCCATTGCCAATAGATCTCAAGCAAGTTGTAATGAGTATAGCAATCGATTATTTTAAAACAAAAAATGAAATTGAAGAATGGCCAGGCGGAAAAAGATCAAAAATTCCAGAAACAGCAGAGATTAAATCATAAGATATGAAAGTAAAAACTAATGAACAATCAGAACGAATTTTAATGCTTTTAAAGCTAGATGCTCAACGTTTATTTGAGAGAGTTAAATATCGAGCTCCGGAATATGTGGCGGAGTTTTCATTAAAAAGAACGAGGGATCATTTTCCTGCAATTTTTAAAAACAGATATGATGAAACGCAATTGCGTGAATTGATGATTTGCGGACCAGAAGTAATCATTGGCTTAGATCAATTTTATTCCAAGATTGATGAAATGAGATGGTACGTAAATCATACTCAAGATATGCCTAGCAAGGTTGAAGACAGAATCTATTCCTATATTCGTGAACTAAAAGTTTTTTATGAAACTCTGAATTTATACATCGATGTAGATCTTGGTATAAGAAATGAAGAAATAAAACACGAAATATCTGAAGAAGTGAGCGATGTAATTCCTGATGAAAACTAATATATTAATTTTTCTTTTGATACTTGCAATTCCATTTGCACTTTCTTCACAAACAAGAAAGGCCATTCCGGCCGGAAGATATGAAGCATTGTCAGGTATAAAAATATCCCGTAGTGGGAAAAGTCTAGATGTGGGAAATTTTGATCGTGATTCAAATAAACAAATCTGGAATGAGGTTGAAAAGTTTTTCATCAATGAATCTGGAGAAATACTCTATACCAATCTTGCCTCTATGGAAGTAGGTATTAGGGCCAAAAATATTAAAGAGGCACAAAACATGGATTTAGGTTTTGATCTTTTAATCACCGCCAATCTCCAGAAAGACAAAAGTGTTTTGAAATATTTACGAGGCAAAAAAATGGTGGCCTTATTTGATACTAGACCATTAGATAAAATGCTAAACTCAATAAAAGATTTTGAAATTATTACTTATCGAACAGAAAAGAATATCAATTTTTACTTGCTTAAAACCAAGTAAAAAGCTCGGGAATCCTCTGCCCTTATTTACTACTTAGCAAATTTTGCGATAATAAAATAATGAAATTATATTTTCTATTCATTTTTTTATTAAACTCGCATTTGGCACAAGCTGAGTTAAGCGAAGATGGATTCTTTTCAGGAAGGCTTTCTCACATCAATTACCAGATTTCCACAGTTCGGGTAAAAGTTGATTTCGATAACATCAAATATCTAAATCCCAAAGACCAAATACAATTTTGGGATGAAAAAAATATAAATCAGAAATGTAATGGCTATATTTTGGGACGTAGCGCTAGTTACGTATTAGTAAAGGTCAATCAAATAAAATATTGTGAAAAGTTTTTGTATTTTACGACAGGAGCTTATTTTCGATTTTATAGTGAAGACTTAGTTAATAATATCGTTATGGGAAAAGAAGTTGTTGGAATTTTGATTAAGAAACGATTGGCCGTACAGGGCCAAATTGACAATAAGAACAAAGAGATTTCTGCTAATATTGAAAGAGTGAACACACTTAATGATCGTTATCAAGTTCTAAGGGCCAAATTAGAGGAAGAATGGAAAAAAGAACTTCAAGCGTTAGAATCTGATAAGTTAGCGTCTACCCATTCAATGCTAGATTTAACAAGGCGCCGTGATGAAATAGACCAAAAGATGGAGCTTTATAAAGTTAAGGACGAAAATCTTACAACTGATCGCTGGTCACTAGATTCTAAGCTCTACTTTAAAAAATAATTGAACTCCCTTTCTAACTAATCTAAACTATTTTATTCTTAAAAAAGGTGGAAAATAATGTTGAAAGTTTATGCTTTACTATTATCGAGTTTATTTTACTGTAATTTTTCTAGTGCCACTGCTGTTGGAAATCCCAATGCTCCACAGACTGGTAATTTTAAAATAAATATCAGCGAAGCTCCTACTACTCTTAACGCGCTTTCTTCAACTGATTATTATGCAACTCAAGTTCAAAGTATGATTTTAGAATCATTACTTACTCGTAATATTGAAACACGTGAATGGGAACCAGCACTTGCAAAAGAATGGAAAATTGCAAAGGATGGATTAAGTTTTGAATTTACTCTTCGAGATGGAGTAAAATGGCAGGACGGAAAACCACTAACAGCTGAAGATGTAAAATTTAGTTTTGATGCCTTAATAGATCCCTCAAATAAATATAAAACTGCTACTAAAAAACCGTACTATGAAAATATTAAATCGGTGGAAATTCTAGCTCCTAATAAATTGAAATTTACTGTTGGAAAACTGTATTTTGATAACTTTAGTGTTGCAGCGACGATGCCGGTTGTTCCAATGCATTTATATAAAGATCCTTCAAAAGAGCAAGAAAAAGTTCTTAATAAAACATTAATTGGAACAGGGCCATATATTTTAGAAAGTTTTGATCGAGCTAAAAATATTATACTAAAAATTAATCCTAAGTGGTGGGGTAAAGCTGATCCTGCAAAAAAAGGAATTTATAATTTTGAAACAATGACTATGCGATTTGTAAAAGAAAATGCTGTGTCGATTCCCATGATTGAAAAAGGTGATTTGGATTTTATTGATTTGGGAGCAGAAGAATATATGCAAAAAACTTCAGGTCCAAGATGGGGAAAAGAAGTTTTTAAAGTTAAAACCCAAAATAAAAAAGCACGAGGATATGCATTTATTGGTTTTAACTTAACCAGTCCACTTTTTTCATCTGTAAAAACAAGAACTGCAATGGTACATCTTTTTGATCGTCGCACGATGATTAAGAAGTTTTTATTTGATCTCTCGTTACCTGCTACTGGACCAATTTATCAACAGAGTGAGTATGCAGATCCATCTGTTAAGCCAATCGAATACGACCCTAAGCTAGCACTTAAACTCTTAAGAGAAGATGGTTGGAAATTAGCTCCAGGAGATACATTCCTCTCAAAAATGGTAAATGGAAAAAAACTAAGTTTAAGTTTTACAATCATTGAACCAAGTGCAGAATTTGTAAAATATCTTACAATTTTTAAAGAAAATGCTAAACAGGCCGGTGTAGATGTAAACGTAAAGGTTGTTGAATGGAATGCGTTTATTAAACTTCTTGATGAAAGAAAATTTGAAGCCGTGAGATTGTCTTGGTCTGGTGGGGATTTAGAATGGGACCCAAAACAAATCTGGCATTCTGATTCAATTGCTGGTGGCGGGTCTAATTTTATAAGTTATAAAAATCCTACAGTTGACAAACTGATAGATGAAGCCCGAGTTATTATGGATGAAAAAATTCGTATTCAAAAATTACGTCAAGTTTATAAAATGATTGCAACTGATGTTCCATATATCTTTCTTTTTAATGCTAAGTATTTCTATTATGCGCATTCAAAAAGAATGGGAAAAGAAAAAGACGCTTACAAATATGATACGGGTACTGATTACTGGTGGATGGCCAAGTAGTGTTTAAATATATACTAAGAAGACTATTGATAATGATTCCAACTTTACTAGGGGTAACTCTCGTAACTTTTGCAATTATTAATTTGGCCCCAGGAAGTCCCATTGAACAAAAAATCCAACAAATGAAATTTGGAGGTATGGGACATGAAGGTAGTAGTCGATCTGGAAGTGATAAAAGTAGTGGAGTGTCTGAAGAAGTACTTCAAGCACTAAGAGTGCAGTATGGATTTGATAAGCCTATTCACGTACGTTACTGGATTTGGCTTAAAAACTTATCGCATCTAGATTTTGGAGAAAGTTTTACTTACGAAGAACCTGTTCTTGATGTCATTGCGAGCAAGTTTCCTGTTTCCTTACAATTTGGTGTAATTTCACTTCTAATTTCTTATTTAGTTTCTATTATTCTAGGTGTTGCCAAGGCCGTAAAGAATGGTTCCTCTTTTGATTTTGTTACAAGTTTTATCTTAATTGCACTTTACTCTATTCCCGGATTTATGTTGGCCATTCTCTTGATCGTCTATTTTGCAGGTGGAAGCTTCTACAATTGGTTTCCGATTGGGGAAATTTATTCAGATAATTATTATTCACTAACTTTAGTAGGTAAAATTCTAGATAGAGTTCATCATTTTATTTTGCCACTCATATGCTATATGATTGGGTCGTTTACAGTTTTAACAATGCTGATGAAAAATTCCCTTTTAGATGAAGTCAAAAAGGATTATATCAGAACTGCAAGAGCCAAAGGTGTTCCTGAAAAAATGATTTACTTAAAGCATGCACTTCGAAATGCATTAATTCCAATTGTAACAGGGATTGGTGGGTTTATTTCCGTGTTTTTTACAGGGGCGCTTCTGCTTGAAACTATTTTTCAATTAGATGGAATGGGTCTTCTCGGATATAAATCAATATTACAAAGAGATTATAATGTAATTATGGGGCTAATATTTATTCAAAGTGTTCTGTTGCTCTTTGGAAACTTACTGAGCGATTTGGCCTATGTAGCAGTAGATCCAAGGATTGATTTTGAATGATTGAAAAATATTTAATTAAAAATGAACTTAGTAGAAAAAGATGGCGAATCTTTAAACAGAGAAAAACTGCAGTAGCTTCATCTATAGTTTTGTTGTTTTTTATTGCACTTACTTTTTCTTCCACATTTATAGCGAATTCACGACCAATCATTTTAAAATATAATCAGCAGTATTATTTTCCAATTGTAAAAAGTTACACAGCTGGAGCTTTTGGAATTAAGGACCGAATAAGTGTTGATTATAAAGAATTAAAATTATCTGAAAATGATTTTGCGATATGGCCGATTATTCAATGGGATCCTTATGAAAGTAATCCTAAGGTCGATAGTTACCCCTCAAGACCAACTCCTTCTAATTTGTTCGGAACAGATGACCGCGGTCGTGATGTATTCACACGTCTCCTCTATGGATTTAAATACAGCATTACCTATGCTGTGGCCGTGTGGTTTATCAGTTTGTCTATTGGTACTATCTTGGGTGGAACCATGGGGTTTTTTGGCGGGAAAGTTGATTTTATTGGACAACGAATTGTTGAGGTTTTAAGTACTGTTCCCCAGTTTTTTCTACTTATTATATTAATATCTATCTTTTCTCCATCGCTTTATATGTTGATTATGATTACATGTATCTTTGCATGGATCAATATTTCTTATTATGTCAGGGGAGAGTTTTTAAAAAATAGAAATAAAGAATATGTTGAAGCTGCGAGATCATTAGGCGCTTCTAATTTAAAAATTATTTTTAAACATATTCTTCCTAATTCATTAACGCCAATAATTACCTTTGCTCCTTTTACCATCGCTGCTGAAATAGTGGGCCTTGCAGGCCTTGATTATTTAGGGTTTGGATTACAAGTACCTACTCCAAGCTGGGGGGAGTTGTTAGCACAAGCACAGAAGAACTATTCCATTGCTTGGTGGCTTGCAGTTTATCCTTCATTGGCATTGTTTACAGTACTCACTCTTTTGAACTTAGTTGGACAAGGTGTACGAGACGCAATGGATCCTAATAGTTTATAAAATTAAAATGATTTTTTAATTCCAACTGTTATGATTCTTCCTCCGGTTCCATAGCCATAAACTTCTTCATATTCTGTATTGAAAATATTTTTTATTTTTAGAAAATAGTCGTTATATGAATAATTAAGATGGGAAATAAAATAGGCCGGGGTATTCACTATATTGCCTAATTCATTATAGTCTAATCGATTTCCAATATATTCACTTTCAAAACTTAATTCATGATAAAAAAATGTATTTTTTAGTAAAGTCTGTGGCCGTCTTAAAAGTTTAAATGTTAGCAATGTCATACTAGTTTTAGAAAAATTAGTGTTGAATGATTCTTCTAGCCCATTAATGTATGAAACACCTGTATTAATTGTTTTTTTCAATACTGCTATATAGGTAAATCGATCATAAATCTTTGTCATAAAAAAAGTTGTATGTAATTGGGTTGAACCAGTCGTCCATTCATGTCCAAGATCTAGTGTATAACTTTTCTCTGGACGAAGCGAAGAATTGCCATAAACAGGATCAAGATATTGATACAGTCCAGGTGCAGTAAACCCTGTAGAGTAAGCTAAGCGAAGGAGTTGAGCAGGTGATAATTGATTGGCAACAGCGGCTTTATACGTAAAGTGGTCACCAAAAATTTTGTTATGATCAACTCTTGTACCAAAATTACTAATCCAATTACCTTTATCATATTTATGATAGACAAAAAGACTGGTGTTTTCATTTGATTGTTGAAGCTGATTAGTTTCTTTAGCAAATTCGAAATTGATATTTTGAGTAAAATTATCAGTAAAAAAATTTGAGTGATTAATGCCAAAACTATTAATTTCCCCCTTGTTTAAGCTGTTTGAAGTTGATGAGTGATTTAGGTGCGAATATTTACCACGATTGAAATAAAAATGGGTTTCGTTTAATTCATTATCCCAAATTTGATTAAATTGAATATGTGAAAATAATTCTTCATTTGTAAGTTGATTAATTAAGTCATCACAACCAGGCCCGCCACAATTATCTAAATCGAGGAGAGAGTGATTATATCTTAAACTCAGCTCTGTCGACTGATGTGAGTTGAAATCAGAAATTAAGTGTAAATTGAGAGTTGAGCGTTTTTCACCGTCAGCATCTGCATTTAAATTTTGAAGAGAATTAGCAGCAGAAAATCCTTTTGTGCCAAAATATTCAGCACCAATTGAAAGCTGGTGAATATCAATTTTCTTTTGGGCATTAACGCCAAAATTAATAGTTTGATATGTTCCATATGAGAGAAAGCTTGATCCTGTTGTATGCGTGGTAGCTTGTGTATGACTAGTCAAAAGGATTACACCTCCAATAGCATTAGCACCATATAGTAGTCCTTGGGCCCCTTTTAAAATTTGAACATTTTTAATATTATTTAAGGAGAGTCTACTTATATCGAAAGACCTATTTGGATTGCTAGGATCATTAAGTGGCACTCCATCTAAAATGATTAAGACGTGAGAAGAGTCAGTGCCTCTTAAAAAAATACTACCATTAGCTATATGAATATCGCTGTTATCTCTTAAGAGCTCCGGTAGAGTTTGAGCATTGGCCTCAGAGATCGTTTTGTTATCTAGCAAGATGATATTGCTTGTCGATTTATGAAGATCTGTTTTAATACGGTCTGCAGTAATTACGACGGTATCATCTGCAAGTAAAAGTCGAGAAAAAAGAAATAGTAAAAATAGGGCCATAGCCTGCTAGAGTAAGTCACAAGCTAATCCTTTACAAGAAAAATTCAGACCTTTAGAATAAGATTATGCAGAATTGGTATTATCCATTTATTTTTTTATATTCCTCTCTCCTTTTAGCCAGTGATTGCCAATCGATCAAGCCAGAACATACTTATAGTCCAATGGTATCAAAATCATTTTCAATTGATTATTACAAGGGGTATAGGATCCTCCATCGTGGACTAGATCAAATAATTTTAAAATCAAAAAATACTGAATTGTCCTGTGAATCTAAGTTATTTCAAATAGAAACACCAGTAAGAAAAATAGTTTTGACATCAACTACACAATTGCCGGCCCTAGAGTTACTTTCCTTGGAAGATAGCCTTTTGGGTTTTCAGGGCAAAAAATATATTTATTCCAATCATTTTATTAAAAATAAAATCACCAATATTTCTCATCCACTAGTTGCTGAGGAGTTACTAAAAATCAAACCAGATCTCGTGATGACTTATGAGTTAAACTCCCAGTCAAATGAATTAATCTCTAAGTTTAGAAAACTAAAAATACCAATCGTTTTAAACGATGATTTTCTTGAGAAAAGCTCTTTGGCACGTGCAGAATGGCTTGTCTATATTGCGAGTTTTTATAATAAGGAAGAGCTGGCCATAAAAATCTTTAACGATATTTTATTAAGATATAATCTTATAAAAAACAAACTTGAAACAATAAAAAAAAGAAGAAAAGTTTTAATCGGTGATATTCAGAATGGGAAGTGGGTGACATGTGGAGGTGAAAGTGACCTCGCTAAATTAATCAATGATGCCGGAGGTGAGCTTTTACTTTCAAGTAAGAGTTCATCAACACAACGTCGAAGTCTTGAAGATCTTTATTTGATAGCATCTGTGCCAGATATTTGGCTAACTCAAAATAATTGGACTAATTTATCATTTATAAAATCTGACTCGCGCTATAAAAATATTAAAACAAGTAATATTTATAATAACCAAAATAGAATTAGTGCTGATGGGGCAAATGATTATTGGGAAATGGGGATGTCCAGGCCTGATTTGTTACTTGAAGATTATGCAACGATGTTTTTTCCAGAAATTTTTATTCAACACAAGCTTTTATGGTATAAAAAATTATGAGAAATTTTAAATTTATTATTCTAATAATTTTAGTAATAATAGCTTCTCTGTTTTTATTGAGCTATGGAGAAGCTGGCCTACTCTTTAATCAAACTATTTTTTGGCAGTTACGCCTTCCCAAAGTTGTTGTGGCATTATTGTCAGGAGGAATTTTGGCAACTGCAGGTTTACTGATGCAAGTCTTTTTTCAAAATCCATTGGCCGGCCCAGATATTTTAGGGGTAAGCGCAGGCTCAAGTTTGTTTGTCGCTTTATGGGTAATGGGCGCTAGTTTCTTCCCTAGCTTTTTATATAAAATTGGAGCAACGGTACTTTCATTGTTTGGAGCTTTCAGTGTGTTCGGTATTTTACTTTTTTTCCTTTATAAAAAGTTTAGCAGATTTAGCCTTTTAATTGTTGGGTTATTAATTTCAACCTTTGCATCAAGTTGTATTTCTTTTTTAATGAATATTAGTACAAACCTCCAAGTTAAAAACTATCTGATATGGACTCTTGGTAGTTTTAGAAATGTTACAATTGAAGAATTACCATATTTTATTTTAATGGGAGTTATTTCCCTCATTCCGCTACTCTTTTTACCAAAATCACTTAATCTGTTCCAGCTTGGTGAAAACTACGCTAAGAGTATGGGAGCGAATGTTACTAATATTAAAAATGTTTTAATTACTGTTTGTGCATTCTCAATTTCGACTGTCACTTTGTTTTGCGGCCCAGTTGGATTTATTGGAATAATTGCACCTCATCTTGCTCGATTCTATTTGAAGTCTAGTAATATGAATTATGTATTACCGGCAACATTTCTTTTTGGAAGTGTAATTGCCCTACTGGCGGAATCATTACTTGTATTAACACCTTCATGGTCTTTGTCAGTAAATACAATCTTAGGATTTTTTGGTGCCCCTGTTGTAATTATTTACTTGTACCACCAAAGGAATTTACATCAATGAGTTCGACATTGCTAAAACTTCAAAATATTACCGTTGGTTATCAAGAAAAAAATATTTTAGAAAATATTAGTGCCACTATTTCAGAAAGTGGAATCATTGCACTTATGGGAGTCAATGGAATTGGCAAAAGTTGTTTACTAAAATCAATTTCTGGGTTAATTCCTTTAAAAGCTGGGAATATACTTATAACCGATAGACTTGCGCATGATTTTACAGTTAAAGAATTTGCCCAAACAATAGCAATTGTTTTAACTGACAAAATTCAAGTAGATTTTTTAACTGTCTCAGAATTAGTATCATTAGGTAGATCTCCTTATTCAAATACAAGGGGGGTTTTAAGTGACCAAGATAATAACTTTGTAAAAAATATTTTAATTTTAATGAATATTTTTGAACTTAAAGATTCATATTTACAAGATTTGAGCGATGGTCAAAAACAAAAAGTCAGTATTGCTCGCGCACTCGCACAAAATCCAAAAGTTTTATTGTTAGATGAACCTACAACTTATTTGGATATTCCATCTAAAATTGATTTAATGAATATGTTAAAAAAGATTTCACTAGAAAGAGGATTGGCAATTTTATTAAGCAGTCATGATGCTGACCTTGCATCAGAATATGCTGATCAAATATGGCATATCGATACTTTTGGCCTCCTAGTAGAAGAATCCCCAAGTAATGCAAAAAAAATATTTATTAAATCTGAACGAGAGTAATATCTACTATTTTAATTTTTTCGTTTCTAATATATTTTAATTTAATTCGATCACCAATTTTATATTTATCTAGTGTTGAATATAAGTCATCAAAGTTATTGATTGGAATTGAATCAATACCGGTGATAATATCACCTATATAATATTGGCCACGACGATCGCTTCTAATCCCTTGTAAGCCTGCTTTAGCTGATGGGCCCTTGGGGTCTAGCGCTTTAATCATTACTCCTTGGTAAACTCCAAATCTTGCCGCGTAGTTTTCCTCTAGAATGGCGATGCCCAAACCTGGACGAATGACTTTTCCATATTTAATTATTTGAGGTACTATCGCTTTAACTGTATCTACAGGGATTGCAAAACCTAAACCAGCATTTGCTTGTGCTCCTGCACCATTAAAGATCATTGCATTTATACCTATTAATTTCCCTCGTGAATCGAGTAGTGCGCCACCAGAGTTTCCAGGATTAATAGCGGCATCAGTTTGAATCATTCCATTAATTGAAACCCCGCCATAACCTTGAATTTTTCTTTCTAAGGCGGAAATGGTTCCAGTTGTAAGTGTATGATCAAGTCCTAGTGGATTTCCAATGGCCAATGCTTTCTGACCTACCTGTAGTGTCTTTGAATCTCCCGCAATGATAGGGTTTAGAGATTTTGGCAATTCATTTAATTTTAATACTGCAATATCTTTTTTAGGATCTGCTCCTATTAATCTTGCTCGATATTGTTTTTTATCATCCTTGAATGAGATAAGAAAAGATTCACCTTTATCTACAACATGAAAATTAGTCACAATATAGCCCTGCAGATCCCAAATAAATCCAGATCCCATTCCTGCTTCAAATTCAGTTGCATCCATATCAAATGGTCCCCGACCAATCTTCATATTTGAAACGTTTACTATTGAGCTTGCTGTTTTTTGAAAAATAGAAATTGAGTTTTTTTCATTCTCTAAAAGCATATTCTCTTGAGCAAATACGTAGCTACTAAAAATGAAAATAAAAAAGATTACATAACTTAATTTGATATTAAATTTATTCACGGTTCTCTCCTTGCTAGGAATTGATACTATAGATATAATCCAATTGGAAAAGATCTTCAAGAAGCTTTGCAAGAGGAATTATGGAAGTAAAATATTTTAGTCGGATAAATGGCCAGATAGAAATTGAAAAAGTATATGGAGCCAAAGCAGTTAAATGGTTATACGAAAGTCCTATAGCTAAATTATTTTCTCCTCTCATTTGTAGTTCGCCAATAAGCAAGTTATATGGAGGGATTCAAGATACCAATTGGAGTCAAAAAAAAATTGCTCCTTTTATAAAAGATTTTTCAATCAAAATGTCAGACTATTTGCCAGAAAGCGGAGTCTATAATAATTTCAATGATTTTTTTATTAGAAAATTTAGAAAGGGTGTACGTAGTTTTGTTGAAAATAAAAATGAATTAGCTGCATTTGCTGAAGCTCGATATTTTGGTTACGAAACGATGACTGCAGTTCAACAAGTTCCTGTAAAAGGAAATTTCTTATCAGCTGAAGCGCTTTTGGAAAATAGTCAATGGGCAAAGGTTTTTCAAGACGGCCCACTTTTACTGGCCAGATTATGTCCTGTTGATTATCACAGATTTCACTATCCAGACAATGGAACTGTAATTGAAGATTATCGAATTCATGGATTATTTCACTCTGTAAACCCATTAGCATTAAAGGCCAAACCCAAAATTTTTATTCAAAATGAGAGACATATAACAATTCTTGATACGGAAAACTTTGGTAAATTAGCTTATATAGAAGTAGGTGCTATTTGTGTTGGAAAAATTATACAATCAAAACAACTAAAGCCTGGAGTGGCCTTTAACAAAGGTGATGAGAAAGGATATTTTTTATTCGGAGGATCGACTGTTATCGTATTGGGTGAACATGGTAAATGGAATCCATCTGAAGACATTTTAAAAAATACAAAAAATGGAATTGAAACTTACCTACATTTAGGAACCCAAGTAGGTGTTCTGATTTAAATACGATATATTCTTATATCAGAATACTTTCAGCTGTAGTGCACTTCTTTTTTTAATTATATCAATCACTTCTCGATAGTTTATCTTTGGCACAAGGCCTGCTTTGTAATTTGTACAAAGGGGGCCATATGAATTTACAAAAAACTATTCTAGATCAGTACATGCTTTTAAATCAGTATCCTACTCTCAAAAAAATTTCGGTCGATACCGGAATTCAACAGACACGAGTATTTCGATTATTAAATGGAAGTTTAATGAAGCTAGCTGAGTATGAAATTTTTCTTCTTAAGGTGAAGAATATGATGGGAATGAATCAAGGTCTAGAGGAGCTTGCTCAAGATTGTTTTAATAAGCTAAGTCCACAAAGCATAAGTGAAATTGAACATTTCATGCAACGGAAAATGGCAATTTGGAATATTAAAAACGAAGTAAAAATACCGACGCAAGTTCATACAGCAATTTAAATTAACCTGGAGAAAAACATGAAAGATGGATTAATAATACTTGAAAGAATTATAATTGAATCAATTGCAAAAAAAGATAAAAATATACATGAATTGTCTATTGACACCAATTTAGAACATGCTTTTTTATTGAATATTTTACCCAATTTGTTGATGAAAAATATTATTCAATATCAAAGAGGAAGTTATTCAATTGATAAAGAATCTTCTTTGAAGTGGCTAGCTGGAATAAACAGTGATGATAATATCAAGGAAGAAGCAAAAGAATTATTTACATCTTTAGTAAATGAATATTTTAAAAAAGATATTGTCCAAAAAAAGGAGTCTCATTCACTTTTAAAAATTAAAAAAATTTGGTTAACTGCAGATGAAGAAACAATTTTAAATACCCATATGATCAACCTAGAAAACTTCTTTTTAAACGTAAGAAATAGTAGAAAAGTAATGCCGGTTAGGGAAAGAACCTGTGAGCAAAGAGTAGTAATATGGGGGATGACTCAATATTCAGACTTGGTGCACGGTGTCTTAAAAGCAGTTTAATCTACTGTTTTTGTAGAAGTATGTTGACTTAAATACTGTTTTAGTAGTAAAAATTAACAGTTCACTATTTTTGTGCGCGTTAACTGTCATCTTAACGGATTTAAGGAGAATTGAAGATGAAAAATTTATTAGCTCTAGTTCTTATCGTTTCTGCTGTTTCTTTTGGTTGTTCTAAAAAAGAAGAAGCTACTACTGAGGCTGCACCTGCTGCTGTAACAACTGAAGCTGCTCCTGCTGCTGAAGCTGCTCCTGCTGTTGCTCCTACTACTGAAGCTGCTCCAGCACCAACTGCTGAAGCTGCACCTGCTACTGAAGCTGCACCTGCTGCTGCTCCAGCTCACTAGTTATTAACCACTTTTTATTAAGTGTTAAATAATATAAAAAAGGCTTCGCAAGAAGCCTTTTTTATTTGTGATTTTCTAAATTTCTAAGAATTATTTCACAATCCTTTTCCGTATAACTTGCTAGTCCACAATTAGATGAGATCCATTCTCCAGAATAATTAAATTCTTTAGTGATAAATGGTTGAAATCCAGCAATTTTAATTTTTGAGGTTATTTCAGGTTGTTTTATTAGATTTAGATCGAATGATATATAGGTTGTCTCTAGGCACTCGATTTTTTCCCATTCGAACTGAGCGCAAGAATGTAGTCCTGAATTCACACCAAGATTTTTTAATTCTATAAAAACTTTATTTAAATGATCGGATTTTAAAGTTAATATAGGCTCATCAATAAAAATAATAGGCTTAAGTTTGTACTGATCAAAAAACTCTAAAAAACTGTTAATTTGTTCAATGATCAGTACTTCACTTGTCCCACAGGTTTCAGGGCCTGCTAATTGAATTTTAAATTGGGAAATATTTTTTTCTAGAATTTTTTCTGTAAACAATTGAAGTGCTTGGTATTTTTTTGATAATTCATTTTTATTCATCACCTGTGAAATCATTCTTTCCCCAAGGCCTGTCAGTTGAGGTAGAAAGGGCAAATCGTGTCTCAGTGAATATGCAACTGCTTTAATGACTGAGTCATGTGGAAGACTACCTATTCCGGTTATTTTCATGTTTAACCTACAAAGCCATATTGCTCTAACATTTCATTTACTAAATCAATAAATGGTTTACTAATATCTTTAGTTTCAGGCGATTCTTCACAACACTGCAAATATCCAAGTAATTTTAAAAAGGAAGTCTGCCTATTTTCTTTCTGAATCCATTGGCTAAATCGATCTATAACAATGATCCAATCCTTAAATGAGTAATTGGAATAATTAACTGCTTTTATTAAATAATCAATTCCAGCAATCCCTACAGGTCGTTCTTTAGAATCTTGATAGAGAAATTTTATAATTGTATTAAAGTGAGTAATTTGGGTTGAATTAATTGCAATTCGGATAAGTGATTTATCGCTTAAAAATTTATCCTGTAATACTTCACGTGCATTAAGTAGACTTGGTTTCCAGTCATCACCTTTATGTAAAATCAGATCTGTTAAACTTTCAGGGTTCATAATTCAAGTTTGGGCCTAACCATTTTTCAATTAATAGAATAGATAATTTTTTTCTTTTTGCATAATCTTCAACTTGATCTTTATCAATATTACCGACAGCAAAATATTTTGCTTGTGGGTGATTAAAATAAAATCCAGAGACTGAGCTTGGTGGATTCATAGCAAAACTTTCAGTAAGTGTTATACCTGAATTTTTTTGAGCATCTAGAATCTGCCATAAAATTTCTTTTTCTGTATGATCTGGACAAGCTGGATATCCAGGCGCCGGTCTGATTCCACGGTATTTTTCTTTTATTAAATCTTCTGGTGCCAAGTTTTCGGATTGACCAAATGTAAAAATATCTCTTACTTTTTTATGGGCCAATTCGGCCAGAGCTTCGGCCAATCGATCGGCCAAGGCCTTTACCATTATAGAACTGTAATCATCATTTTTTGCTTGAAAAGATTTAGCAAACTCTTCAACCTCATGACCCGTAGTAACTGCAAATCCACCGCAATAATCTTTGATTCCTGTACTTTTTGGAGCTATATAGTCTGAAAGACAGTAGTTAAACTCCTGCTTGGAATCATTACTTTCGAGTTTTTCTTTTTGTTGACGTAAAAAATGAAAAGTTGTTTTTTTCTCTCCTGAGAACATTACTATATCTTCATTAATAGAATAAGCTTCAAAAATTCCGATAACTGCCTTAGGAGAAAAGCGTTTATTTTTAACAATATCTTTTAAGAGAATTTGAGCGTCATCAAATATTTTTTGGGCCTCTTGTCCGTAGGTGGTATGTCCTAAAATTTTTGGGTATGTGCCTTTTAGCTCCCAAGTCCAAAAGAAAGGAGACCAGTCTATATAGGGTAATATTTCCTCAAGTGTAAATTCTAGATTAAATACACCTAAGCGTGAAGGTTGAGAAATTTCTAATTTATCCCAATTGGATTGAAACTTTCGTTCTTGCGAATCAGTAAAAGAAAGCAAAGACGTTGGGGTTTCTTGTCGTTGTAAAAAACGCTCGCGTATATCTGTATAATTTATTTTCAATTGTTTTACATAATCAGCGTGCAAAGTTGGACTTAAGAGTTTATTGCAAACTTCAATAACCAAAGATGCGTCACCTACGTGAACTATTGGGCCACTATAATGAGGCGAAATTTTAATGGCCGTGTGGGCCCTCGAAGTTGTTGCACCACCGATTAGTAGTGGAACTTTAAGTCCGAGTCGCTCCATTTCTTTCGCATTATGAATCATTTCATCTAATGAAGGAGTAATTAAACCTGATAAACCGATAACATCAGCTTTCAACCGAATTGCTTCTTCTAGAATTTTTTGACAGGAAACCATAACTCCTAAATCTATTACTTTATAACCATTACAGGCCAAAACTACCGCCACGATATTTTTACCAATGTCGTGAACGTCGCCTTTAACTGTTGCTATGACAAAAACACCCTGTTGATGATCTTCACTCGCATTCATAAAAGGTTCTAAATAAGCTACGGCCTTCTTCATCACTCTGGCCGACTTAACAACTTGAGGGAGAAACATTTTGCCTTCGCCAAAAAGCCCTCCAACTATCTTCATGGCACTCATAAGTGGGCCCTCTATAACATTAAGGGGGGCACCATATTTAATTCGTGCTTCTTCAGTATCTATCTCAATAAAAGTATCAACACCTTTTACTAGTGAATGAGCAATTCTTGCTTCGACAGAGTGGTCTCTCCATTCTTCAACGATGTCTTCTTTTTTAGTATTTTGATTTTTCAAAGATTCGGCCAAAATAAGCAATTCTTCAGTAGCATTAGAATGTTTATTTAAAACAACAGCTTCACATTTTTCTCGAAGTACTGGATTAATCTCATCATAAACGCCAAGCATTCCGGCATTGACAATCCCCATATCAAGTCCGGCCTTAATAGCATGATATAAAAAGACGGTGTGCATAGCTTCTCTTACTAAATTATTTCCACGAAACGAAAAAGAAAGATTAGAGATACCACCTGAGGTAAGTGCCCCAGGACAAAGTTTTTTGATTTCTCGGACTGCTTCTATGAAATTTACAGCATAGCAATCATGTTCTTCAATTCCAGTTGCTACGGTTAAAATATTTGCATCAAAAATAATATCACAGGGATCAAATTGTAATTTTGAAATTAATAAATCATAAGCACGTTTACATATTCGAACTTTTTCATCTTTAGAAGATGCCTGTCCATTTTCATCAAATGCCATCACTACGGCACTTGCACCATATCTTTGAATAAGTTTAGCTTGCTCTAAAAATTTTTCTTCGCCTTCTTTTAAGGAGATCGAATTGACAATTGATTTACCTTGTACACACTTAAGTCCTGCTTCAATTACTTCCCATTTTGAGGAATCAATCATGATTGGAACTTTTGCTATATCTGGTTCGGATGCCACTAAATTTAAAAAATGAGTCATGCATTTTTTTGAATCTAGTAATCCTTCATCGAAATTGATATCGATAATATTGGCACCATTTTCAACTTGTTGACGGGCAACAGTAAGGGCTTGATCAAAATTATTGGCCTTAATTAATTTGGAAAATAAAGGTGAGCCGGTGACATTTGTTCTTTCTCCGACCATATAAAATGGATGTCCAAGTTTATCTTCAATGGTAAATGCTTCAAGTCCAGCAATACGAGTTGAATGTTTTGGAGCAGGAGGGACTCTCGGGGGGCATTTATGAACTTTTTTGACTATCGCTGCAATATGATCTGGAGTTGTACCACAACAACCTCCTAGTAAATTAATAAAACCACTTTCTGCAAACTCATTTACAAATTGTGCAGTTTTTAACGGAGTTTCATCATAGCCAGTGGGAGATAAGGGGTTAGGCAGTCCTGCATTTGGATAACAAGAAATATAACAATCAGCAAGTTGAGATAACTCTTCTATATAGGGACGCATTTCTTTTGCACCAAGTGCACAGTTAATTCCAACAGAGAGTGGATGAGAATGTCTAACTGAATTCCAAAAAGCTTCAACTGTTTGACCAGACAGTGTTCTTCCTGAAGCATCTGTAATGGTAACTGAAAGCATAAGTGGAAACTTAAGTTGTACTTCATCTTGATATTTTTCTATTGCAAAAATACAGGCCTTTAAATTTAGAGTATCAAAGGTTGTCTCAGGTAATAGAATATCTACGCCACCTTCGATTAAGGCTTTTGTTTGTTCATAATAATTTTCAACTAATTCATCAAAAGTAACGGCCCTGTAAGCTGGATTATTTACGTCGGGAGAAAGTGATGCCGTTCGATTTGTTGGACCAAGAGCGCCAGCTACATAGCACTTGCGATTTGGATTTTTTTGCATGAATTCATCACATGCACTTTTGGCAATTTTAGCTGCTGCCAAGTTTAAGTCATAAACAATATGTTCTAGATTATAATCTTTTTGAGCCAGACGAGTACCAGAGAAAGTATTTGTTTCTATAATATCTGCACCCGCGGCCAGATAGAGAGTATGTATTTCTTTAATAATTTCTGGTCTTGTGAAATTCAGAAGATCGTTGTTTCCTTTTAGATCTTGAGGATGATTTTCAAAAAAAATTTCTCTGAAATCTTTTTCCTCTAAACGATATCTTTGAATCATGGTGCCCATAGCACCATCTAGAAATAAAATTTTATTTTTAAGGGTATTTTCTAGTTCTATGAGTGTTGCATGTCTTTTTGTCATATTATCTTTGAAATTTTTTTACGATATCCACAATGGTGGCCGTGTCGTTCATAATATAAAAATGTACTCCTGGACATCCACCTTCTAGCAAGCCTTGGACTTGCTTGGTAGTCCATTCTTCGCCTATTGCCAGAATGTTTTTTGGATCATGAGAGATGGCATCTACTAATTGATCAGGTAAATCTATATAGAAATTCTTAGGAATACTTACAAGCTGTGATGTACTTCTTAATAACTTCACACCGGGTATAATTGGAATAGTTATTCCAGCTTCTCTGCATAATTTCACAAAGTTAAAATATTTAGCATTATCAAAAAACATTTGAGTAACTATATATTCTGCACCGGCCTCAACTTTCTTTTTCAGATATTGAATATCAAGCTTGAGGTTTGGGGCCTCAAAGTGTTTTTCAGGGTAACCGGCAACTCCCACGCCAAAGCCAAAGTCTGCTCCGTGATTTCCTTCGTCTAAAAGTTTGCCACGGTTTAAGTCAACAATTTGTTCGACAAGTTCAGAGGCAAAATTGTTCTGAGAACGATCCCGACTAATTTCTTTCTTATAGTTTGTACTATCGCCACGTAGTGCTAATACATTATGAATACCTAAGAAGTTTAACTCTAAAAGCGCATCTTCTGTTTCTTCTCTTGTAAATCCAAGACTTAAAAGGTGAGCAACAGTATCAATTTTGAATCTATTTTGAATAATTCCACATATGCCAATTGTACCAGGGCGTTTTTTATAAATTTTTCGTTCTACAGTTCCATCGTCCTTTTCATTATAATATGCTGACGAGGCATGAGCTGTCACATCAATCCAAGGGGGATTTAGTGGGGCAAGTGCTTTAACAATATCAATAATATCTTGAACTGAACGTCCGCGAGGTGGTGGGACAATCTCGAAACTAAAAAGCGGATTCTTGGCCCTTTCTAGGTGCTCGATAATTTTCATTTTTTATACCTTTAAACGATTATCTTTTTAGAGAGTCCATTGTATCATTAATTAGAGGGGAATTTCAATGAGTGAATGGTGCCAGATTGAGAATGGCTTTTTAACAATACAACTCACTTCAAAAGGGGCTGAAATGAAGCGTCTGTTTCACCGCGCGTGGAACCGTGAATTACTTTGGTCAGGTGAAGATAAAGCATGGAAACGTTCCGCGCCTGTTTTATTTCCTATTGTTGGGAAATTAAAGAATGATAAATATCTTTTTCAAGAGAAAAAATATCAACTAAATCAACATGGCTTTGCTCGAGATATGGAATTTGTTTGCACACAAGCCGAAATTCATGAATGTGAATTTGTATTGACGGCCAATAAAGAGAGTTTCAGTCATTATCCTTTTTTATTTGAATTAAAAATTCATTATTCACTTGAAGCAGCAAAATTAAACATAACCTACACTGTTAAAAATATTGACCGACAAGATATATATTTTTCAATTGGAGCTCATCCTGGTTTTGAAACAAACAAAATCGAAGATTATGAAATTCAATTTGAAAAAGAAGAAGAAGCTTATTTTTCGACGAAAGAAGGTCTTTTAGATATTGGAAAAAAAATCATGTTTAAAGAAACAAGACTGACTCCAAGTGCAGATCTTTTTTCTAAAGGTGCAATAATCTTCAAACGGCCACGATCTAAATATGTAGACTTAATAAATAAAACTCAAAACCATGTAATTCGAGTATCGGGAATAAATACTTCTTATATGGGAATTTGGGGCACAGGTAGTGTACCATTTATTTGCATGGAGCCGTGGCATGGAGTTTCTGATTTAATCACGCATGATCAAAAACTGGAAAACAAAGAAGGTATTATTAAATTACTAGAAGGAAAAGAGTTTTCATTTTCCTACTCACTTGAGATGTTTCATTCATGAGCTTTCTTGTTCCGTTTAAAGGTCGAAACCGTTCAACTAATATAACAGATAATATTCTCTACCAAGAAAAAAATATTTTTATCATGGATAATCATCGCCTGGCCTTATGGTGTTGGTTCCAAAAGATTGATAAAACAAAAAAATATAACTTTTTTCACCTCGACGCTCATCCTGACATGTCGAGTTCTGCCAATGCAAGCGTGAATAAATTGAAAATAAAAATTGATAATTTGTCGCTTGAAAAATATCAAACAATCATGCAGCCAGAAATTAATTTACCTATCTTTAGGTGGGATAATTATCTTCAAATCATGCTTGAGTTTTATCCCGAAATTATTAACAAAGAAAATACCTACTCTGCAACTCATAAATTAGGAAGTAATGAAACGCTAAATCATGACATTTCAGGTTATCAATTACTGGGAGAGTTAAACGCAATTTTTAGCGGCAAAAAATATATCAATGAAAATAAATGGATAATGAATTTGGATTTAGATTATTTTTTTAGTTCCTTACCAGAGAAAAAAATGATGTATAGTCTCGAGTATTTGGAAGCAGTTGCTACGGCCATCAAGAGTGGACTAGATAATGAAATTATTCAAGTATTAACAATTGCCATGAGCCCTGAATGCTGTGGAGGGTGGGTGAACGCAGAAAAAGTATTGCTAGTTTTTTCTAAAGTTTTAAAAATAAAGGAAGATTTATTTGATGAAAATTAAACTAGAAGCCTCGTGGGAAAAAAAATTGTCAGTTGAATTTCAAAAAGAGTACTTTAAAAAACTGATGCTGTTTCTAGATAAAGAGTATGAATCTAAGACTATCTACCCTGAGAAGTCTAAAATTTTTAATGCATTTCATGAATCTTCTTTTGAAAAAACAAAAGTTGTAATTATTGGCCAGGATCCCTATCATCAAAAAGGGCAAGCACACGGATTAGCATTTTCTGTTAACAATATTAAAATTCCTCCTTCACTCAAAAATATATATAAAGAAATTAATGATGATCTAGGATTATCACCAACTGTAAGTGATGGGAATTTACAGATATGGGCCCAACAGGGAGTTCTTCTTTTAAATACAATTCTCACAGTAGAAGACTCCAGTCCAATGTCACATAAGAATCAAGGATGGGAAGTATTCACAGATAAAGTAATTGAAATATTAAATACAAAAAAAGAAAATCTGGTTTTTATCTTATGGGGCAAGCCTGCAGAATCCAAAGCGAGCTCAGTTGATAAAAAAAAACATTTGGTTTTAACCGCACCACACCCTTCACCGCTATCTTCTTATCGGGGATTTTTTGGCTGTAAGCATTTTTCCCTTTGTAATAAATATTTGATTAAAACAGCTCAAGAACCAATTTCTTGGTAAGTTCTAACTAAATAACATTTCAAAGTCTTTCATCGTGAGCCGACCTGAAAATACTTCGTCATCATCTGTCGTAGAAAGCAAATCTGCAAAAAGTTGTTTCTTATCTTCTTGAAGTTTTAAAACTTTTTCTTCAACAGAATTTTTTATAATAGGGCGATAAACTGTAAGATTATTTTTTTGTCCAATTCTATGGGCCCTATCAATTGCTTGTGACTCCACCGCGGGATTCCACCAAGGATCCATGATAAAGACATAACTTGCAGCTGTTAAATTAAGCCCAACACCACCGGCCTTAAGACTGATGAGAAATAATGGATTTTTTTGTTCTTGAAATAGATCAACTTGCTCTTGTCTTTTATTAATAGTCTGACTTCCATCAATTCTAGAATATTTCCAATGACGTTCTTTAAAGTAGCGCTGAATAATATCTAGATATGTTGTAAACTGAGAAAAGATGATTGCTTGATGTCCTTCTTCTAAAATTGATTCAAGAGTTTCAAGTAAAAATTCTATTTTAGTAGAATCAATATGCTTAATATTTTGATCATTAGTTCGATTTTGCCATAAACAATTTTGTCTTAATTGTAGTAGACCTCTTAATATCTCACCATATTTAGCTGTTGAAGCAGATGCTGCTATACGATTTTTTATACCAAGCATATTTGATTGATAAAATTTTAATTCTTCTTCATTCATTTCCAAATAAATATTATTTTCAACTTTCGGAGGTAAGTCATGAAGAACCTGAGATTTTGTTCTTCTGAGGATAAATGGTGCTGCTGTTTTTCTGGCAATGCCGCGAGTTTTAGAATTAGAGACAGCTCTAATAAATTGAAGATCTCCCCAAATTCCAGGAATGGCCAAATCTAATATATTATAAAATTCTGAAAGATCGTTTTCAACGGGAGTACCTGTTAAACAAATTCTAAAATCTGCATTAATTTTTCTGGCTGAAAATGCTCCTAAGGATCTTACATTTTTTAACTGTTGTACTTCATCTAAAATAAGAACATCAAAATTAATAGAAGCAAAAACGGCTTCAGATTCTTTTTTCATGACTCCATAAGAAGTTAGTATAATTTTTTTGTCTGGTGGAAGGACGCGTGAACCACCGTGGTAAATATGCATGTCCATAGTCGAAAATTTCTGTAGTTCTTTTTCCCAGTTTAATAAAATAGTTACCGGACAAACAACTAGCACTTTCGTAATACTATCATAAATACTTTGGAGAAACGTAATTGCCTGTAATGTTTTTCCGAGTCCCATGTCATCAGCGAGACAGGCACCAAGTTTACTTTCATGAAGAAATCTTAGCCAGTTGTAACCTACCACTTGATATGGTCTTAATACATTTTCAAGAGGAGCTGGAACTGGATATTGAGGCATTTCTTCTAAGTTTGCTAAACGCTCACACAAAGCGATTTCATCATCGTTTAATGCTCCTTCTATCCCCAGCTTTTTCAATTCAAAAAGTTCAAATATTCTTGCTCGATTAAAGGGTAATAAAAATTTTTTAAAAGATTTACTTCCATCAACTTCCATCTTTTCGTCAGTTGCTTCATACTTAGTGTACTTTTGCATAAAACGAATTAGATCACGTTGATCTTTACTTAAAAGAATAAGTCCTTTTTTGGTAATAACCATTCCGCTGCTAAGATCGGCTTCACGTATTACTGCAAGATCATCTTGATCAATTGATAATTCTAAATCAAACCACTTCGTACTTGAAGATCTTCTTTCAAATCTTATTCGTGAATTCCATTTGGAAATTTCATTTCTATCGTAATAAATTTCAATTCCATAAATTGAAGCTTTACGATGAAATTCAGTTAAACCTTGAAAGATAAAAGTTGGTTGAATATCATATGTTAATTTTTTTAGCGGGAGATCAATATTAGAGTATCTAAAAAATTGTTCTGAAAAATGTTCAACCAATAAGAGAAATAGTTCACGTTGAACGTGATTGTCATAAAGACATAACCATTTATTTTCCTCGTCATACAAGACACTATCACCGGGCTTTAAAATTTCTGATATAAGCTGATGTGCTTTTGTTTTTTTAGAAGAAGAGACTATATGTTTTTTGTAATGATCATTTTGTAAATGAATACCATCAGCTAAAGCTTTTACAAATTCATAAGCATCTTGTTTTTTCTTAAAATGTGATAAAATTCCATGTGTAAAAGTTAAATATGATAAAAATAAAGGGGGAGTAACTAATATCTGTTCGCCATTTGAAAATTCCAAATTAACATGAAGCAGGCCTTTCTTTTCAGCTGGAATCAGGGTTAATCGAGGAATCGGCTTCACTTTAGGAATATCATTATACGATATTCCTTCTATAAACAAATCAAGAGAGTTAAAAAGATTTAGTTCTTGAATGTTTAGTAATATATCGTCAATTTGGTAGGTAAATATATTGAGTCTAATACGTTGAACTAGTCTTTTTAATTCACTTGGTAGATGAAGAACTTCTCCTTCTTTCCAGTTAAATAAATACAGATTTTCAAAAATACTTATTTCGAAATTTAACTTCCCATCAGGGGATAAGTATTTGAAGATTACCTTATCAGCAGTAGATAAATACAATTGAAGTCGCCCTCTGAACGGGCTTGGCATTGGAAAACTGACAACTTTTTTATCATGTAGTAAGTATTGTAGTGATGAGTATGTAGAGGCAGGTGGAGCACCCAATAAGTGATGAGGACCTGCTAATATTGTTCCATACTCTGCTACGTTTACACCTAAGTTCGAATTTAGGCTTATAGGAGGTAGATTAGTTTCATTTGAAAAATATTCTTCTCCAAGTGATTCAAGGTGAAGTTGAACATGATAATTTAAAAAGAGTGCAGCGACATGGCCACATTTCTGTTTTTCTTTCCACATTTGACAGTCACATTGACAAGCAAGTGGCCCCTCTTCAGTTTCTTCCAGTCTTTTCTTATATACGATCTTTGATTCATGAGAACGATCATCTCTCACGATACCACTTACGATATAGTATGTGCTTGGATCACCTTTCTTAAATGAAATTGAAACACGCGAAAGTTTAAAAAATTTTAGACCTTGTTGATAAACAACTGGCCCAAAAAATCGTAAACATTCACTAGTAATCGGTTCTGGAATTTTCCAGTTATTTTCGGTCATTGTTATATTTTCTTTTATTAATGATTAATGGGACATTATAAGCGATTTTTACTTATAAAGGCATAAAAAAGGACCAGAGTTGTGGCCCTTTTTTATAAGTTTTAAATTTTTCTGCAATTTAATTATCTACGTAGCTCTTTAAAAGCTTAGCACGTGAAGGAT
The DNA here is from genome assembly GCA_036171615.1 of Bacteriovoracaceae bacterium. Taxonomy (GTDB): domain Bacteria; phylum Bdellovibrionota; class Bacteriovoracia; order Bacteriovoracales; family Bacteriovoracaceae; genus Bacteriovorax. The sequence goes on along the minus strand of JAVHRK010000153.1, from coordinate 13,068 downwards.
GTCTAAGTTTTCTTAGTGCTTTAGCTTCGATTTGACGAATACGCTCACGCGTTACAAAGAAATCCTGACCAACTTCTTCAAGTGTGTGGTCTGATTTTTCACCAATTCCAAATCTCATTCTTAGAACTTTTTCTTCCCTTGGTGTAAGAGTTGATAAAACTGATCTAGTTTGTTCTGATAAAGTAATACTCATTACTGCATCTGCAGGTGAGATTATTTTTTTATCTTCAATAAAGTCACCTAAACTGGAATCTTCTTCTTCTCCAATCGGAGTTTCTAGTGAGATAGGTTCCTTAGAGATCTTTTGAACTTTTTTAACTTTATCAACAGGAAGTTCCATTTTTACAGCAATTTCTTCTGCAGTTGGTTCACGACCTAATTCTTGGATCAGTTGTCTTGAAGTTCTTACCATTTTATTGATTGTTTCAATCATGTGAACTGGAATTCTAATCGTACGGGCCTGATCAGCGATAGCTCGTGTAATTGCCTGACGAATCCACCATGTTGCATAAGTTGAAAACTTATACCCACGACGGTACTCAAACTTATCCACAGCCTTCATTAGACCAATATTCCCTTCTTGGATTAGATCTAGAAATTGTAGTCCACGGTTGGTATATTTTTTTGCGATTGAAACAACTAGTCTCAAGTTCGCTTCTACTAGCTGAGCCTTTGCTTTATCGGCCTTAGTTTCTCCGTGAATAATAATTTTATAAACTTTTTCAATATCAGCATATTCCATACCGGCGTCAATACTTAGTCGACGAAGTTTTCTGATTATGTCTTCTTGATTTCTAATTAATTGTTCAATTTTAGCATCGCTGGTAAATAAATCTTTAGCGAGTTTTCTTTTGAAAACATCATCTTCTAAAGTTCTTTCGTAAAGAACTTTATATTCATCTGCATCTTTAACTTCAATAAATTTAAAAATACGATCTTGTTGATCATAGAGTTCTCTAAATTGAAGATAATAACGCTTAACTGGTTCAACGAAACTGTTAATAATTTTTCTGTTAAAAGTAAGATCGGCAAGCTCATTAGAGATATCGGCCATTAATTTTTTTTCTTCTGGATTCAATGCCTTTAAAGTACCATCTGCTTTTTCTGTTTCTTGAAGAATAAATGTTATTTGATCAATAACTGCATTGATTCTATCTTTAACTTTTTTAATGTCTTGAGGAGAAGATTCATCATCGAGTCCACGCACAAGTTCTTTGACATATTCTTGTGGATTTTCTTGAGTTTCAATTTTCTCACGAAGCTTTACAACTTCTTTAAGTGCATGGGTTGATGATAGTGCATAAAGAATAATTTCTCTTTCACCTTCTTCAATTTCTTTTGCAATCACTACTTCGCCTTCGCGAGTTAGAAGTGCAACAGAACCCATTCTTTTTAAATATAATTTTACTGGATCAGTAGAAGCAGATCTTAATTCAGCTTTTTCTTCTCGAGATAAAGTTTCTTCGATGATTTCAGTACCGTCTAATCGGATACCTTCTTCAGCTTCTTCTTCCTCAACAGCACTGTCCATGACATCAATTTTAAGCTCGAGGAATTTGCCCATGATGGCATCTAGGTCTTCAGCTAAAATAATACTAGCTGGAATTGCATCATTCACTTCTTCCGCTGTGATAAAATTTTGATCCTTCCCTTTGATAAGCAAACGAGTAAAATCTTTTGAGTTTAGAAATGATGAAACTAATTGTGAAACGGTCATGTGTTCTCCCTTACTATTTTTTTTCAGGTTTTGATTTTTTTAGTATTTGTAATTTTTTTTCTATTTCTGTTAATTGATTTAAAATATTTTGCATTTCAAGTACATCGTCACATTTTTTTTGAAGCAAGTTTAATTCCTCTTTGCGAATTTTTAATACTTCCATTTGAAGTTTAATTTTTAAATCATGCACAAGACGTGCTTTGTTTTTTTTATCTAATTCAACTGATCGGTAAAGAAAAAGTGCTCCACGAGCTGCTTCTTTTAAATCATTTGAATACTCATCACTATCTGTTAACCGAGCCACTACTGAAACATATTCACTTTCATCTATTTCTAATGTTAGCTTGGAAACTTTCTCAATATAAATTTTTACCTCAAGAGAGGTAACTAAATCAAGTAATTCAGTTAAATTAACTGTTGAAAGTACAGAGGGAAGTTGGACTAGTTCTTGCACAAGTATTTTTTCAATTTTACTAAGTCGATTTGTATTTTCTAAAACAAAAGGAATTTCATTCTCAATTGAATTCTCTTCAACTTTTTTTAAGGCCGGTAAATGCTTTTCTTCCCTCGGGGATTTAAAATGTTCTGTGAAATTATTTATAATTTGTGCAGGATCTGCTTTAAGGCCCAAACGTCTTGCCATAGAGACAACGCGCTCTGTTCCTGCAAGGTTTAACTGCAGAGGTGACATAAGTTCAAATGCTTGGTGCAATATTTCTAATTTCCGATCAAGCACTTCAGGTATTTTTTCAGGAATCAAATTATTTAATAAGACATCAAAGGCGGGGAGCGCATTATCAATTTTTTTCTGCAAAGCTAAGGCGCCTTCCAATTTTAAAAACTCATCAGGATCTTTTGCAGGAGAAAATTCTAAATATTTTGCAACAATACCTTTCTCGGCTAATTGTGCATTAATTCTTGTCATCGCATTAAAACCGGCACCATCAGAATCTAGTGCTAGATAAATATTTTTTGTTAAATGAACGAGTCGCTCCAATGACTGGGGCCCAAGCGCGATCCCCATGACGGCCACGGTATTTTTAAATCCAAAATGGTATAAAGCAATTTGATCCATATTACCCTCAACCAAAATAACAGCATCTTGGTCTCTGATGGCATTTTTTGCAAGGTGAAGGCCATAGAGAATATTTTGCTTTTTGAACATGAAAGATTCAGGCGAATTCATATACTTGGCTTTTTGTTCGTCTCTTGTGGCCCGAGAGGTAAAACCTATGACTTGGCCAAAATGATCCCAAATGGGAAAGATAATTCGGTCTCTAAAAGTGTCATAGTGATTCTTCGGATTATCTTTATCTTTTTTTATTAGACCCAATTCAAGTGCAATATCTAAAGCAAAAGTACGATCTTTCTCATCACCGATGGAGGAAAGATAATCAAGCAGAGAGTTTTTTGAAGTCGCAAATCCCAAGGAATAAGTATTTGCAATCTCTTCATCTAAACCGCGATTTTTAATAAAGCTGTCATAGGCCTGAAACTTATGTGTGGTGGCCATTCGTCTATATAATTGTGCAGTTTTTGAAAGAATTTTTTTACCCATTTCCATTTTTGGATGGGACTTCTTTTCATCTTGGTAGGATTCAAAATGTAATCCCTGTTTTTGGCAAATTTCTTTTAGTGCATCAATAAATTCAAGATGGCGATGTTTCATAACGAAAGAAATTGCATCACCGGCCGAATCACATGCAAAGCATTTAAACATTTTTTTTGAATCATTGATATGCAAGGAAGGTTTAGTATCAGTATGAAATGGGCAAAGTGAAATCATAGTAGAGCCTTGCTTTTTTACGGCCAGGTAACTACCAATAATAGAAGAAATAGGAATGTCTTCTTTTATTTTATTTTTAAGATCTTCCAATGACATTTTATTAGGCCTCTTTTTTTGACTGTAAAACAAAGGCCTTTATTTTAATACCTTGTTCAATAAAGATTTTTTCAAAACCAGTTAAGTACTGACTTAAGAAATGCTCGGGATGTTCAACTCGCATGTCTTTACTTTCAAGCAAGACGTTAAATAATCCGCTGGACTTAATCTCTCGGGCCATCCATTCTGCATAATCGTCGTGATCTGTTTTAATATAAAAAATTCCACCAGCTTTTAAAACTTTATAGGCCGATGCTAAAAAGTTTACTTGGAGAAGTCTCTTTTTATGGTGTCGTGTTTTTGGCCACGGATCGGGGAAAAAATAAAATATTCCATCTAATTCATTTTCAGAAAAAAGAAACTCAATTCGCTCTCCCTTGGCCCTTAGATAACGAAAATTCTTAAATTCCAAAACGGATAATTTTTTAGCTAAGTAAAAACTTCTTTTAAAGCGATAATCAAGACCTACAAAATGATCTAGTGGATTATTAGTGCAATAATCGATCATAAAGTGGCCAGCCCCAGTTCCAATTTCTAAAAAAAGTTTACCATCACGCTTGAAAACGTCGGTATTCCATTTATTTTTGAAACTTTCAGCTTCATTATCACGCATGACAAAGTCTGAGAATTCGCCCAGGCGATCATGATAAGGGTTATCGTGTTTGTATTTAAAATCTTCTTTTAAAGAATAGTCATCCATAATGATCTAGGTATCATAAAGATGCCTAAATCAGCAATCAGTTCCTATAAACTTTACATATAAGTAACCGAATTAATTAAAATGTTTTTTTACAGTGTCACAAACATATTCTAATTCTTCAGTTGTTATACCAGCAAAACAGGGTAGATTTAAAACGGCCTGTGATATGTAGTGGGCATTTCCGTAATTAATACTGCCTACCATGTGAGCCTTGGCGCCAGCTTGTAAACTCATAGCTCCCGGATAAATAGTTCCAAAACCAATATTGGCTTTTTTAAGTGTTTCTATCAAAGCGGGGCGAAGTGCAGGGTCAATCATGGCGACTGCGCAATAACCATTTTCTTTGATATTTGAACTTGCGAGAACTGGTTTTAAAGGTAGGCCTTGTAATTTTTCTGCATAAAACTTCACAGCATTTCTTCTACTTTCTAATCTCGTTGCAATATGTTCTAAAGATAATTTTAAAAATAAAGATTCATAAGCTCCGATACGTGAATTCCAACCTATCAGACCATGTGAGTAGTGATCAGTTCTTCCATGGTTAATAAGAATTCGGCAGGTCTGACTTAACTTTTCATCATTGGTAAATATTGCACCGGCGTCACCAGATGCACCCAGAACTTTTGCAGGATAAAAACTAGTTGTAGAGATTAATGCTCCTGCCAGTATTGATTCACCGTTAATTTCGGTACCGAAGCATTGCGCCCCATCTTCCATCAATAAGACATTGGATTCTTTCGCAAATTTTCTTATCTCAATTGTTTCAGGGCTGGCCCACCCATAAAGATGCACCATGATCGCTGCTTTGGGTTTAAATTCGATAACAGCTTTTTTAAAAGTTTCTAAATCCCAGTGACATGTTTGTCGATTTACATCGACAGTTATAGGATTTGCACCAACGTTTACCACAGCTTCAAAAGTGGCCCAAAAAGTCATATCAGGTATAAGTACTTTATCATTTTTCTCTACCCCCATGGCCCTCAATGCGATTTGAAGAGCATCAGTTCCATTGGCACATCCTACTGTGTATTTGGCTTTTGTAAACTTTGAAAGTTCAGCTTCTAATTCTGCAACAACAGGTCCACCTACAAATTGAGTTTTTTCAAAAAGTGAGGCAACACCAGAAAGAAAATTTTCTTTAAATCCATTTTCAAATCTATTTAGAGTAATAAAAGGAACTTGAGTAATTGACATAGAAACCCTCTTGTTAAATGGGATGAAAACAGGGTTATTTTCATTCCTTTCGAGGGAAAACACAAGATTAAAAAAGGGAGAATCTTATTCTCCCTTTAATTATTAATTTTTATTATTGAGCATTTCGGAAATAATATAGGCCGCTTTTTTTGCCAGCGCTGGATCTTTGATTTTTTCACTTAATAATTTTTTCATTCTTTCAATTTCAGCTTTATCTCTCAGATTATCAACAGCTTCAATCTCTTTTGGTTTTTGTTTAATTTGTTTTAATGCACCCATAATATCCTATGCTGCAACTTCTGCTTTTCTATTACGATCATGACTTTTAACTTTTTTCATATGTTCTTCTACAACTTCAATTAATTCAATTTTTGTTGATCTTGGATCCATTCCTGTAGGTAAAGCAGAGTAAACCATATCATCTCCACTTGCGGAGAATACATACCAAGTAGCACCTAGTTTTTGAAAAAGAACTTCAGATTGTTGTGTGTTTGTTTTTTGTGCTTTCATTATTTCCTCCATGAAATAAGTTAGAAGTCTCGCTTAAATAACTTATCGAGAAGAATCGTCAAAACTTTAGACATTTTTTAAATTATTTTAAAATAATTAGTATTTTGTTTGGACACCAATGAATAAAGATACTTGTGTTCGAAATGAACTCTGTATTTTGTTTGAGTTCCAAATGACTGGAGAACTTGACAAGTTTGGTGCGGATTGGGAGTGAGGTAAATAGAGGTATAAGTCTGTTCCCATCAAAAAATCTAGACCGGGAACAAAGTTGTCATATGCAAGTGTTGTTGAAATAAGTGGTGATAATGAAATTCCTGTAAAAAATTGTTGATCAGAATTTCCCAAGGCATCACTAATCGAAATGGCGGAACGATGGTAGTTTAAGGTAACACCTGCACCAAGAATGAGCCTTAGTTTCGAATTTCTAAATGTATCATATGAGTAAAATGGCCCTAATCTAAATAGTGTTCGACTTTGTATTGCGGTACTTCCATCTGTGAAAATAAAAGAATTATTAACACTACTGACACCACCGATAATTCCAACATAATGACGATTAGTTCGATCAGAGTTAAGTTTTTGAGATGAAAAAAATCTTATACCGCTTTCATACGAATATGTTTGTCCGGCAAAAGGAAGTCCGTAATCAAATAAGTCATGAGGGTTTGTCCCGCCACTCAATTCTATTGTGGCCCTTTTATATTCGTGATCCATATAGGGATAGGTTGCAGGGATAGGTTCTTCAATTCGATAATCAGTTGGATCATAACTGCCAATGGAGTTGGGCCATTGTTCTTCTTGTGAGTCGTTGGTGATAATTTTAATATATTGAGATTTAATAAAAGCCGTATTACCAATTTTGTCTAAAGTTTGAATATACAGAGGTAATGGTTTGGTGAGGTCTAGCGACGCAGGAATGTAGACTCTCTCGCCTTTTCGAATATGTTGTAAAATTGTTGCATTATCATTGGGGGCATTTCGAAGTGAGGCCTGAAAAACAATAACAATAGCATCATTTGAAAAACCGCGATTGCTTACCAATAAGAATAATACAAAGAGTATATACTTCATAATTCCCAATCCATCTTATAGCCTAATGATAAACCAATTGATGATAAATTATATTCTCTATTCATACTTAAGATTCCAGGCCTAGTTGTCCCCTTTAAGAGAAGTGTATGATAACGAAAGTGGGATCCAAGGGTAAACGTACCAAATGAATTTAAAAAATCAGCTTCGATACCTGTATCAAAAGTGTATCCATAATAATTATCAGTATACGTGGATGATTTTGCTTGAGAAATTGGCGATAGCTCTGCACTGGTTAAAAAAGTTAGGCCCAATAGATTATTTTTTAAAATCTTGATACTCAAGCTGGGACCTAGACTTAAACTTGAAAGTCTAATTTGTTCGTTAACCCCCAACCACGATATGTTCTGAAAATTTATATTAAATCCATAATGAATTCTTTTTTTTGTTATAAAAGTCGACCTGATTTCGTATCGATAAGAGCTAGCTGTATTACTTTGCAGTTGATAAATTGTATTCAATGATCCAATGGCGAATTGTTCAAGATGAAAGCAAAAATCTGTTGAGAATAACATTCCATCATCATTATCTTTTTCTAATGTTTTTCGTAAAGCGTATGGCCTAATACCTGTATCATGTGGAAGTAGTAAAATATCTTGATCCAATTCTTTAATATTGAATGCAGAAGTAAGATAAATCTTTTGTTTTTTATTATTATATATCCAAAATTCATTTCGGGTTACTGGATCTGCTTCCTCTGCTAGAACGTACATCAATTGAGAGGTCTTAAAATATAGTTGTTCATCAAGTGAATGTAATATTGAGTCGCTGGTCAGAGTGACAATATGTGGACCTGCAACAGAAGATGCACGAGTAATAGAACTTATGAAAATTGTAATCAGGAAAATAAACTTCACGAGTTATTTTCCTTGGTGAGCATTGCTGCTTGGTAATGTGTCATAAATTCATAATCACTAGTACATAGTTTAATTATTGGAAGCCATTTATAACTTTGGTGTTCTTCAGAGAGAATTATTGTGGGTTTTGCATGAAGCTCACAATGAAAAACTTTTTCAGTTACTTGAAATCCCCAACGATCTACAAAAGATAATGTCATTGGCAGTTCTTTTAAATCACTGATGATTCCCGTTTCTTCTTGCAATTCTCGCTTGGCAGCTTGGATATAAGTTTCATCAAATTCCACTGAGCCAGTTGCATTTTGCCAAAATCCACCGCGTTCTTCATTAAGTTTTAATAATAAAATTGAATTTGAAGCAGTGACAATAATTTGGACTTTTTGTTTATATTTTGCTTCAGACATATAAAATAATTTTAACATAATCTGACATTTTTATATTTTTTCAAATTAGATCATAAAAATCTGCCTATTTCCCTTTGACTAGGAGAGTTATTCGTTGCTTATCGCTTGACCGAAATGATATGTTTTGAGGCTATGGATATATTACAAATAATTCATCATATTTCGATATCGTTGCCGGGATTTTTGTTAGCTATCGTTTGCCATGAGGCGTCACACGCATGGATGGCCAATCGGTTTGGTGACCCAACTGCAAAGCAAATGGGGCGACTATCATTAAATCCGATGGTTCATTATGACTTAGTTGGTACCGTCATTTTTCCGTTGATTGGTGCATTTCTTGGTGGTGCTATGTTCGGCTGGGCCAAACCAGTTCCTGTTGATTCAAGACGTTTTAAAAATATTCGCTCTGGTATTTTCTGGGTTAGTTTTGCTGGTCCACTTGCCAATCTTATTTTAATGATTGTTTCTGCGTTTTGTTTTGCCTTTCTTCAGACAAAAGTAAGTCTAGATTTCTCTTATCATGGAGTATTTAGCGAGATGCTTCGACAGTCTATTTGGATAAATGTTCTGCTCGCTGTTTTTAATTTACTACCGTTTCCACCTTTAGATGGATCAAAAATGGTTTCATCTTTTTTAGATTACAATGCAGCTAGAAAATTTGAAGAACTTCAACGATTTAGTTTTGTATTTATTATTATTTTAATGATGACCAATATTCTTCAATATATCATGATGCCGGCAATTTTCATGAGCAATGTATTGGTGAATATTTTTATTAATTTATTGGCTAAATAATTAAGGAAGAATCATGTTAGATACTTCTATTCAAGTTAAAACAGATCACTTTGATGGACCACTTGGACTATTACTACTTCTTATTGAAAAAGAAGAAATGCATATTCGCGATCTAGATTTAACAAAAATCACTAAACAATATCTAGAATATTTATCTCAAATGAGAGAGTTGGATTTTGATGTTGCTGGAGATTATCTCTTCTTGGCGGCGACCCTTCTTTTATTTAAATCGAAGGTCTGTATCACCGAAGAGGAGGCCCTAAGTTTAAGTGACGAACTTGGAGTGGAAGGTTTACATATAACTTCTGAGTCAGAATTAATTAGACGCTTAGAAGAATTACAATTGTATCAAAAATTATCTAAAAAAATATGGGACTTGCCTAAAAAAGGTCATGAAATTTTTGTGAAACCGAAGGTTGATCGAAAAGCAATTATAAATTCTATTTTAACTCCAATGGATCTCAATTCATTTACACTGGCGATGGTGGATTTTTTATTTCGTCAGCGCCGTAAATTTACAATTGTAAAACGTGATCGATTGTCGATTAAAGAAAAATTACAATTTTTAAAAAGCAATTTAAAAGTAGGGGATCAGACAACACTAGATGTTTTGCTAGAACAAGATGGCAATCCAGATTCAACAGATGAAGTAAAAGATCCAACAGATAATATCGTTATCACTTTTATCTCACTCTTAGAACTTGCAAGGTTACAACGAATTGCTGTTTTTCAAAATGAAGACCGAAGTACTATTTATATAAATGTAGTGAAGTCCTTAGAAGATTTTGATGTTGAACAAGCAAATGGATTTGAGGATGAAATTCCCACGCCACCGACAATAGCTGAACCATTAGAACAAACTGTAGAATTTATTCAGTAGAGGAAAGTATGGATCAAATGATTGAAACAGAAATTATTGCAACAGAAGAGATTTTAAACTTAGAAGTATCAAGTGAAGAAATTATTATTGAAGAACTTGTATTAGAAGATATCTTTGAACAAGAAATTGTTTCTGATGAAGTATTAGCATTTGCTCGTACTGGACTAAATATGGATACACTTTGTGGCGCCATTGAAACCATTATCTTCATGAGTGATAAACCTGTATCAATATTAAAAATTAAAGCTTTAATTGATGATGAAATGCCACTTAAAGTTATTCATGAAGCAATCCAACGACTACAATCTGAATATGAAGAAAAGCATCATGGAATTCGTTTATTGGAAGTAGCTGAAGGGTATCAATATAGAACTAAGGCAACTTATTCTAAATTTGTACAAGATATTTTTAAAATTAATTCAATTGTTCTTTCTCCTTCTGCCCTCGAAGTTTTGGCGATATTAGCTTATAAGCAACCTGTCTCAAAAGTTGAAGTTGATAAAATTCGGGGAGTAGACTCGGGCCATATCGTGAGGGCCTTAATGGATAAGAGACTAGTAAAAGTGATGGGCCGATCTGAAGATGTGGGAAGACCTGTTTTATATGGAACAACTCCAGAATTTTTAGAAGTCTTTAATCTAGCCGATCTTTCGCAACTTCCGCCTGAGCATGAACTAGAGGCGCTATCAAGAGTAACTGCAGTTGGACAAATTGCAGATATAAAAAGTTTAGTTAATGAAGGTGATAAATCTCGCTTTAAATTTGATGAAATTGAGGAATTAGACCAATTAAGTGAAGCGATTAAAAATATCTCACCAGAAACTGATTTTACTTCCTCACTAAAAGTAGAAGAAAAAAAACGTATTAATACCGAAGGCGTAGAAATTAAATCAGCATTTGATTTATTAGAAGAATTTGTGAATAAAAGGTTAGTAACTGAAGAAAATAAAAAAGCCTTTGAATCTGTACTTACGACAAATATTATAGATCCTAAAGTAATAGATGACTTGGAGGCCGGGCCTTTTAATTTACCTCTTGAAGATGATGACTTTTTTCAAATGATTGATCTTGATACTGGATGTCCAATTGATGAATTAGACGATGAATTAGAACCTGAAATTGATGAAGAAATTGCATTATCACAGGCCCTAGATGATGCTTTTGCACATTTGACAGGAGAAACTCAGGCCCTAGATACTAATGAATTTGAATTTGGAAGTGAACTTGAAGAACATGACCAAAATATAGAAGATTTAACTAATGAGATGATCGCTAAGGCCCAAGATTTAGAGCTAGACCTGTCTTTTTTGAAAGATACTTGACAGAGGTTAGTCGCTAACATAAAACGCTTTCAGTTTCAAAATTAATAACCCTAAACAGCCGTGATGGCAGATTGGAGTATCAAATGTCTCAAGACCAAGATCTATCTCTAGAAGAATATCAAGTCAGATTACAAAAATTTATTGCAGATGCTGGAGTAACTTCCAGAAGAAAAGCAGAACATATGATTATTCAGGGTCGTGTAATTGTTAATGGAAAAGTTGTTACAACTCTTGGAACAAAAGTAAATCCTCATATAGATGCAGTAATGGTAGATGGATCTGTTGCAGATCTTAATGCTGTTAGAAAAGTATATTTAGCACTTCATAAACCTCGTGGCGTGATGACTACTTTGAACGATCCTGAGGGACGTGAAACAGTCATGGACTTAGTCAAAAGTATCTCAGAAAGAATTTATCCAGTAGGTCGCTTGGATTATTTATCAGAAGGATTGTTGATAATGACCAATGATGGCGAAGTGGCCAATATGATCATGCACCCAAGTTTTAATGTAACAAAAGTATATGAAGTTAAAGTTTTTGGATCAATTACAGAAACAATTCTTGCAAAGCTTAGAGCAGGAGCTCAGTTGGAAGAAGGCTTTGTTAAGCCATTATCAGTTCGAGTTGTGAAGCAACTTCCAACAAAAACTTGGATCGAATTTCGTTTGAATGAAGGAAAAAATCGAGAGATACGTCGTTTATGCGAATACGTCGGATTAACAGTTGATAAACTAAAAAGATTGGCCATCGGTGGTCTAACTGTAGATGGTGTGGCACCAGGAAAACATCGAATCATGTCGCGTGAGCAATTACTATTGGCCATTGGAATTAAAGATAATGGTGAGCAACGGCTTTCTAAAAATTCAGAATTTGTTTCCAAAAAGCGAACAATAGATTTAGTAAAAAAACGAGCACAGCCAGGAACAATTGCTGATGATGAAGCATTTCATAAATTCAGAAGAGAAACATATTTTGATTCATTAAAACAAATTCAAGATAGTAAATCTGAGGTATCTGATAAAATTGCAAAACTTGAAACACAAGTTTTTGTTGAGCAGAAAAAAGAATATTACGAAAGAAAATCGAAACATTTCGAAAAGAAAAAAAGTTTTAGACAATAGCAAATAAAAAAGGCCCTCGATATTGAGGGCCTTTTTTTATTTAAAAATTTTGACTTATAATTAATTATCGTATGTAACAACTTTTGAACTTGAAACATACTCTTGCAAAACATCCATAGAATATTCTAGTGCTTGTTGTGCATAAGAAATATTATCTACGCCTTTTAAATGTTCTGAAAAATGTGCTTGCTTAATCAGCGCTGCACACATTCTCATAAACTCAGCACTTCCTTCAAAATACTCTTCCTCGTTGTCAGTTACCATGACATGAGCAAGCATGGTATTAAGCGATCGAATTAAGCGAATTTGTTGTGGGGAAAAATCATTTCTATCAATTTCAATTTTAATGATACGATCTTTTGTGGAATTGCTTGCTGACATATTCTCTACCCTTTGTTTACGTTGAAACTTCTTTTTACTTTATCGCCATTTTAAAAAATCAATTTAGAACTTTAAATTGGAGTGGAATAGTTCAATTTCTTACTGGACAAAGAAGATCTGTCATCTTACTATCACTGTGCGGGATGGAGCAGTCTGGTAGCTCGTCGGGCTCATAACCCGAAGGTCATAGGTTCAAATCCTATTCCCGCAACCAAT
>JAVHRK010000152.1:0-9976 GCA_036171615.1 Bacteriovoracaceae bacterium | reverse complement strand
TTTTCTAAACCGGCCACTGGCAAATTGGATTTTTTATGGAGGAAGACCAATGAGACTTACATCAAAAGGACGTTACGCAGTTAGAGCAATGCTTGATCTTACAACTCATTCAAATGGGAACCCTGTAAGACTTCAAGAAATTTCAACAAGACAGAACATTAGTTTACATTACTTAGAACAACTTTTTAGAAAGCTAAGAAATGGTCAAGCAGTAAAGTCTGTTAGAGGTCCAGGTGGAGGATACGTCCTCGCTAGAAACATGGATCAAATTACAATTAAAGACGTATTAGAGTGCGTTGGTGAAAACATCAATCCTGCTCGAGATATCGTAGGTTCAGAAGCTGAAGCTTCAAGTTCATTAGAATTTTTTCTTTCTAAAAATTATTTCATGAATCTTGGAATAATTATGAAGGAATATTTAGCAACTACTTCTCTTGGTGACCTAGTAAGAAAATCAAAAGAAACAGAAGTTGAAGTTACAAATGCAGGTACTGCAAATGAAGCAAAAGCAAACGCTGCAAATGCTGCAAATGAAATCTTATCTTCTGCGATTAGAAATCCAATAGGGGAAATCAATCAGTAGTAGACACTATTTAGATTACAACGCTACATCCCCGTTTTCGAATAGAGTTAAAAACTTTCTTCAAAGCGGGGATTTTTTATTTGGAAATCCCGCATCTCTTCATTCTACCGGAAAAAAATCTCGAAAAAAAATAAACGAAACTACTGAATTTCTTTATAAAACATTTAATATTAATCCCTCAAAATTTTCTATCTTATTTCATTCAGGGGCAACGGAAGGTATAAATTCATTCTTTAAGGGAATTGCTTTAAAAAGTTTTAAAGACAAGAAGCAATGTGCTTTTTATTTTTCAACCGTAGATCACTCTGCAGTTATCAACCTAGAGGAAGATCTCAAGGCCTTTGGCCATGAGGTATATTTTTTCAACGTAGATAAGAATGGTGAACTAGACATTGATAAACTTATCAAACAAATTAATTCAAACAAAAGAAGTGGTTGTCAAAATATTATTAATTTTACCTATGTAAATAATGAAACTGGTATTGTTTTACCTTTAGAATTTGCATCTAGAATAAAACAAGAAACAGGAGCAATTGTTCATGTTGATGCCGTACAATTAGTTGGAAAGATAATTAACTGGGAAAAAATTAATGATGATATTGATGCTTATACTTTTTCAGGACATAAGTTTGGTTCATTGAAATCGGTTGGATTTACTCTTTTAAATAAGGGCGTATTGCCGTTTATTTCACCTTGGATTGTCGGCGGCAACCAGCAAGAAGGCATGCGCTCTGGAACCGAAAATAGCCTCGGTATTTATTCTATGATGCTCGCTCTATTTGATATTTCAGAAACTTTTAATCCTGAGGGATTACTTAAGTCGAGAAGCGTAATAGAAAATGTTTTAATGGATTATTCGACTATTGTTGGTTTTAACTCACAAAATAGAAATCTTAATACAATTTGTGCAATTTTTGATAGTCGGTATTCACCAGACTTAAACACTCGGTTTGACTTACATGGAATTGATATCTCAAAAGGTTCTGCATGTGCTTCTGGGATAGTTAAAGAAAATAGAGTTTTACTAAGTATGGGATTTTCAAGTGCTGAATCTTTGTCAGCAATTCGGTTTTCTTTCTCACCAAATCTTGACTCACTTGAGGCAGAAAAAATTTCAAATTCAATTTTAAAAGTACTTAAGTAAAATACTTTTTATTATGGGTAAAATAATCCGCAGAAAATCTAAAAAGAGTTTTTTTTCATTCTCATTTATACTATTAAAAGAGAATTGGTCGAGTTTGTAAAGGCCTGCCTTTTTGGGAATTTATTAATGAACAGTGATTATGGTAATTATTCTATAAAGCTTGCAAAGGCCCGAGATGATTTTTCAAAGTCTAATGAAAAATTAAAGAAGAGTTATGATGATTCACTTTCGAATATCGAGACAACTCATGATCAAAAAATTAGAGATAATAAAATTGTAAATGAAGATCGTCTAAATCAGGTCAATTTTGATAATCAAGAGCAATTAGTTAAACTCAATGATAAAACTAGTCAGACTTTAAATCTCAAGCAACAAGAATTTATTAATTCATTACGAAATCAAAATGAAGAATTTAACAATGAAAAAAATGTATTAAAGCAAGGTTTGGAAGGTAAACTGGAAAATGCCAAAGAAGCATTTTCACATTCTCTTAATCAGATTAAAAGATCAAATATTGTTCAGAATTCGGAAAGAGATAAAAACTTTAAAAATAGTATGTTGGTAAGTCGAAATAATTCTGAACAAAAAATAAGTGAAATGCAAAAAAATACAGAAGAAAACTTTTTAAAATTTAAAAATGAAGCAGATATTCAAAGAAAAAATGATCAAAAAAAATTTGCAACAGAACAAAGTGAACAAATTCAAAAAAACCATGATGACTCTGATAAAAAAACTTCATACTTTAATGGAAAAGTTCAAGAAATTTCAAATAATAATTCTGCAGATCTTAAAAGTTTAAATGAAAAAAATTATAAATCAATAAGCCAACACAAGAATGAAGTAAAAGAGAATATCGAAGAAGTTGAAAATAAAAATAATATAACAAATCAAGAACTATTGAGGAGTTTTCAAAATAAATTTAACAAACTTGAGGATGAGTCTAAAAGTAATTTAGCAAAGGAAAAATCTCAAAACTTGAAAGAAAATCTAGTTCAACAAAAAGAAAAGGATCTTTATGTTGATATGAACTCGAAAGGAAGTGAAAACAACAGCAGAACAAATTTGGCAAAAGAAAATTATGAGCGAAGGTTGGGAAGCTTGAAAAAGCAAATGGCCGATCAAGCAATGACTTATAATCAAAGATCAATAGAGGCAAATGAAGATGCGCTTAAAAAGTTAAAATTCTATGAAGATGAATCTAGGGAAAAAGCGTCTGATATAACTAAAAAACAACATGAAGAACTTTCAAAACAACAATTAAAAACAAACGAAAATTCAGATAAATTTATTGCTGAATTTAATGAAAAAATCTTAAATAGTGAAAAAAGTAATTCTGATAAAATTTCAAAACTAAAGTCATCTAATAATGAAATTATAACTCATAAACAAGAAAAAAATGAAATTGAAAAAAAACAGATTACTGATTTGAATTTAAAAAACCTTGAAAGAATTCAAGAGGAAGCATTGCAGGAAAGAACATTATTAAAAACAAATGCGATTAAGGAATTGAGTGAAAATGTCCAAGAGGTTAAGCAGAATTATCAGAAAAGATTTGATAAGACATTAGAAGGGTATCAACAGAAATTCGACTCTCAGAATTCACTTGTTGAAAAAATAAATGAAAATGCAAATGATAAAATATCTGAAATTCAAACCAGATCAGATAAGGAAATTGCAAATGCAATAGAGAGAGATAAGCTTGAACGAGAGATGGAGAAGTTGGAATTTACAGAACGTTACTCTCAATTAAAAAATAATTATGAACAAAAATTTAAAAATCAAAAAAAAGATTTTGATAAAGAATTAGGTCGAACTAGAAAAGAAAATAATTTATTAGTTACAAGTTTAGCTAAGAAAAACAATGAAGAAGTAAAAAATTTAATGGAAAGTCATATTCGAGAAATGAAACGAGCGTCTAACGAATTAAAAAAAGAAAAAGATAAAAACTTTAAAGAGACTATGGCCGAAAAAGAAAACTTAATTGAACGTTACGAATCTAAAATTGAAGAAATGAAAATTGCCTTTGATAGTGATAAAATGAGAGTCTCTGAAAACAAGAGGCACGAGCGCTAATGATTAATTAGCGCCTGTTAGTTTTAAATTATCTTCTTCTGTCACCAGTAAGTCGTAAAATTGCGATAAAGAGGTTAATAAAATCTAAATAAAGACTTAGGGCCCCCAGAATAGCTACCTTTGATCTCTCTTCATCATTAAAAACATTTTGCCCCATGGCCTTAATTTTTTGTGTATCATATGCAATTAGGCCTGAAAAAATCAATAGCATTGCAAAATTTATAACTAATTCCATAGTGCCTGACATCATGCTTGGAATAAAAAATGAAATAAGCGAGATACCAATTACACCAAAAAGTCCCATCATGCAAAATGAACCAACTGGGCCTAGATCTTTTTTAGTAATATAACCAAATGCAGTTAGACCTGCAAATCCAATTGAAGTTGTAAAGAACGCAGACTGAATTGATGCCATTGTAAAAGCGAGAAATAGCACTGATAAAGAAATTCCCATTATCGCTGAAAAAAGAATAAACATAAGTGAAGCTGTTATTGCACTAAATTTATTAATATATCTTGAGATTGCAATTACCAATCCAAATTGTGCAATAATAATTGTCCATCGTACGATTGAATTTACTATGAAGAGTTTTACAAGTTCGGGGTTATTTGAAACAACCATGGCCATTACACCGGTAATAAGTACACCCACCATCATCCACTGATAAACTCTAGTCATAAAAGTAGAGTTTGCAATATCGACAGATTGAACGTTTCCAGCAAAAGTATTTCTATCCATTTTTATTCCTTATTTTATATTTGTGACAGCATAATAATCTCAAATTATTTAAGCGTGGGCAACAGACTAAAATATTTTTTTATAGATTTTAGTGATAGTTGAGCGAGATTCTTCAACATGGAACAAATAAGTTAACGCAAAATAAAAAATTCCAAAAAATGAAAATACAATTATTGCTTGAATTATATGATGAAAGGCGAAGTTTCTATTTATTAGGAAGCCAATCGATGCTGAAAATATCCCACATCCCCATAATATAATTTGATTCTTAATTTGAAGTCCTGTTTCGCCAATTTTTAGATTGAGGGCGCGTCTTAGAAGATAAAATTCAACCCATCCCGCCAGGCCTGCCGATGCGGTTAATCCCGCCGTTCCCCAGCTTGCTTTTAAATGTAATATCTGAGGGAATGTAAACGCAAAGAGATAACCAAGTATGGTAGTAAGAACTACTCTAATAAAAGCAAATTTCAGTGGCGTCCTAGTGTCTTTTAAAGAATAGAAGGTGGAGGAGTATAGTCGTCCGAGTGTACTTGCTAGTAATCCAATCGTTGATCCAATCAAGACTCCCCAAACATATAATGAATCATTATGTCCAAATTCTCCAGTTTGAAAAAGTGCCGCAACCAAAACATCACCTAAAAATAAAAAGGCGCAAATCGAGGGAATAATAAAAAATGCTATTTTTTTTAGTCCTTGATTTAATCTAATCCTAAGTGCAGAACTAATTTCATCTTGAGTTCCATTTATCGCTGACATGGCCGGAAGTTCTGAAGCTGTAATACTCATTCCAAAAAGTGAAATAGGTAGTAAATAAATAGTTTGTGCGTATGCAAGTGTAGATACTGCACCTGTAGGGAGGAGACTTGCTAGCATACTGTCGATATAAGCGCTTAATTGAACCACTCCGCGAGAAATCACAACAGGAAAAAAATTTTTAATAATAATTTTAACGTGAGAAAAATTGGTATCGAGTGATGGCCGAAAGTTTTTTACTAATTTTAAAGTAAGAGGGAGTTGGATTGCAAATTGTAAAAAACTACCTACGACTAATCCCCAAGCAGTTATTTCAGCTAAATTATATTGAGAATGCGATTTACCAAACCATAAAAGTGTTGCAATGATCGTAAGATTCCAAATAACTGGTGCTGTATAGGAAAGAAAAAACTTGTGGTGTGAATTTAAAACACCTAAACACCATGCGGCCATAACTAATAATCCAGAACCTGGAAAAAGAATTTGAACTAGCTTTATTGTTAATTCTCTTTTTTCGCCTTGAAATCCAGGGGCAATTGTACTGATAAGAAATGGGGTAGACCAAACACCCAGAATGACAATTATTGAAGTGAAAAGAAATAAAATACTAGCAATTACAGAAGCAACTTTTGATGCTTCTGTATGTTTATTTTTATCATTACTTGCAATTAATTGGGCATAGACAGGGATAAATGAAGCTGATAATACACCTTCACCAAATAAATTTTGTAAAAAATTTGGAATTTTGAGTGCGGCCTTAAAAGCATCGCCCGCATCTGAGTTGCCAAAAAAATGTGCGAAAATTCTTTCTCGTATAAGTCCCGCAATTCTGCTCAGAAATATTCCTGATCCAACTAATAAGGCGCCACTTCTCTGTTTTTTAATCTTTGTCATTTATGTAGAATAAACCCAGCAACTTTCATTTGCAAAGATATTTCAGAACTGTATTCAGGAATGGGGGCCAAATCCCATAACCATGTTTTAACAGGAGGAGGCAAATTAAAATCAATGTAAGGAGTTTGGACTTCGGTGGTTTCGCCTTTTCTATTAATTAGATAGGTTTCAATATCCGTAATTAACAAAACAGTACATTGAAACTTTTGTAAATATTGCAAATGATCTTTTGATATTTGATGAGAAAATTTATCTAAATTTTTCAGGGAGATCAAGTTTAGACTTTTGGACTCTAGAAATTTTCTTGGATGATAGGCTAATTGTGAAAGTATGTTGGCCGATATGACACAATCGTAAGAATTTTCTAAAAAGGAGCTAGGAGTAATATTATAAATTTCTTTTTTCTTAAAAATTATTGACTCTACTTCTGTAATGTCATGTTCAATGTAATTTATGTTATTCAAATATTTGTATTTTTTTTTGGTTGATTTTAAATGTACGATATCTACTAATGTGATTAATTTAAATTGCTTCGAAAGTTCTTCAATTGGAATCTCATGAAGTGGACCCGATCCAAGAATGAGTAGATTATTTTTAACTTCTAACTTCTCGATTACATTTAGTATTAATTTTTTTGATTCTTCCCTGTGGTTCTTCCAAAAAAATTGACATCGCTTCTCCCTGGCTCCAATAGATATTGCTTCATATAAATGTCCAAATTTTTTCGCTTCTGGTATAACTTTAGAAGTTAAATAGAGATATAATTCATAAATCATTTGAGACCTTAGAATGTTTTATGTTTTAAAATAAACTCTACTCTACGGTTGACGTTTATGCCTTTAGATTCTTCTTCACTTGATGAGATAGTCGTAGAGCGTGCAACTGGGGTTAATTGTCCGGGACTTACATTGAAGTCTTTAATAAGAGAACTTCGTACCGCCATTGATCTTTTAAAAGATAAATCCCAATTGGCCTGATCTGAATCTCCTTCACCTTTTTCGGTATAACCAATGATCGAAATATTACCTTCATAATTTTTAAATACATCAGCTAACTTTTTTAAATAAGTTTTACCTTCGTAAGAGATTTCAGTAGAGCCAAATTGAAAAACTAAATTTCCGGGCACCGCAAATTTTAGATATTCAGAATTGTAGTCGGCACTAAATGCATTTCCGTCGAATAATTCATCCATTAATTTAGATAAAACTTTATGTTCTTGCAGATAAACTGGTTGTGGTCTTGCTGGTTCTGAAACAGATTTCTCATCAAAACCACCTTCTTGACCATTAAGAACAGAATAAGATGTATTGGGTGCACTGCCATTTTTTCCAACAGAATCGCTTCCACCTTTGAAGATGGTGGCCGTTGTAAAATAGTCAGCAATTGCTTTTTTAGTTTCTTCATCAGCACCCATTAGCCACATAACGAGAAAGAATGCCATCATCGCTGTCATAAAGTCGGCGAACGCAACTTTCCATGCACCACCATGAGCACCAGCATGTCCCTTGTTAATTTTCTTAATAATTATCGGGGCTTTTTCCTCGGCCATTATTTATTACCTATTTTTTTCCTGCACCAGCAGTAGCTTCATCTGCTTCTTTAAAGCTTGGACGATGTTCAGGTGGAATTGATCTTCTACCAAATTCTACACATATTTTTGCGTTTACACCTTTAGCATATGCTAAAAGACAAATTTTTGCAGTATTAACAAATTTTGCTTCTTCACTCATGATTGATTCTATATTGGCAACAATCGGTTGAATATATCCGTAGGAGATTAAAATCCCAAGTAGAGTACCAACAAGGGCCGCACCAACTGAGTGACCAATAACTTCTTTACCTTGATCGAGTTTTCCCATGGTGATAACGATCCCGAGAACCGCCGCAACAATCCCGAGACCTGGAAGTGCATCACCAGCACGACTCATGTTTGCAACAATCGTATGATCTGCTTCATGTGAAACATCTAAATCGGAATTCATTAAATCTTCTAAATCATATGGAGATAGTGAAGATGCAATTTGAACTTTTAAAGTGTCGCAAATAAATTCAATCGTATGATGATTGTGAAGAACAGCTGGGTAGCGTTTGAAGATATCGCTTGCCTCGGGATTTTCTACATGTGGCTCAATTGAAATGGGATTTGCAGAGGCCATTTTAATTAGTTCAAACATACACATCAAAAGCTCTATATAAGAAGCTTTTTTAATTCCACTTCCTTTCAAAACTTGTAATAATCGCGCCACCATCTGTTTGAGCATAAAGGGACTACAAGCAGTGATTAATGTACCGAGTGCTGATCCACCAATTATGAGTAACTCAAGAGGCTGAATAAGCATTGCTATCCGTCCACCCTCGAGTACATAACCCAAGATTACACAGATCATAACAAATACTGAACCAATTATTGCCGTCATAAAATATTACTCCCAATTACATTATAACCACTTATCGAAAATTATAAATATATCTTTAACCTTGAATTAAGTGCTTACCCATTTTATCCTAATTTAAATATGCTAATAAAATACCCGGCCATTCTCGCTATGTTCACTCAAGTAATATCTAGTTTAATTATTATTTTTATTAACTCTAAGGTTGGATATAGTTGGTTGATAGCAGCTTTTGCTCAAGGTGTACTAGCAGCAATAATTGGAAAATTATTAAGATTAAAAAATTGGTGGATTGTTATTAATTTAATTTTTGCACCGGCAATAATTTCTTTTAGTACATTTCATGTCCCAAGATGGAGTTTCTTAGTCGGCTTTGTAATCTTATTATTAGTGAATTGGAATAGCTTAAAAGATCAAGTACCACTTTATTTGACAGGAGATAAAACTCAAAAACTTTTGGAAGAAATTTTACGAAAACAAAAAAATGAATTTTCTTTTATCGATTTAGGAAGTGGGCTTGCAGGCACACTTTATTATTTATCAAAACAATTTCCACATGCACAGTTTTATGGAGCAGAGACAGCACCACTGGTTTTTATTACTTCCTGGTTTCGATGTTTTTTTAGAACCAATTGTCATATAAGATTTCGTAGTATTTGGAATGAAGATTTATCTAAGTACGATTTTGTCTATTGTTTCTTGTCCCCGGTGCCTATGCCAGAGATTGGATTGAAGGCAAAGGTGGAAATGAAGAAAGGCTCTCTGTTAATTAGTAATACTTTTGAAATACCTGGAATTACTCCTTCTGAAGTCTATGAGCTCAATGACTGGCGAGATTCTAGGTTACTAGTTTGGGTGCAGTAAAACTAACATTTGACCAAATTTTAGTCACTTCTATGTGACCATTTCAGTATCTTGGATTTCAATTTTTGGCCCCACTCCTGCACTTAAGTAAGCATGGGGGCCTTATGAAAATACTGCTTATTTTATTTACATTTTTTTGCTTTCGTCTAGAAACAAATCAAGCAAAGTCAGCTACCTATATCAATCCGTCTTTGCGAACTAAAAGTATCAATCAGCTAGCTAGAATGATTAAAAAAGTTCAACCCGAATTAAATGAAATTGCTCGAAATAGGATTGCAAAAAATATATTTCAAGCAGCATGTAAAAATAAAGTAGATCCGCTATTAATGATTGCCATAATAGATACAGAAAGTAATTTTGCAGGTACAAAAGTATCCTCAACAGGGGATTTATCAATGGCCCAAATTAATACTAGTGTTTGGAATAAAGAATTTTCCAGACTTGGGCGACAAAAGATAAGTGATTATCGACTCAAAAAAGATGAAGTATATGCCCTTAATAAAATGGCTGAAATTTTAGGAATACTAAAAATT
>JAVHRK010000151.1:0-9979 GCA_036171615.1 Bacteriovoracaceae bacterium | reverse complement strand
AAAAGATCTGAAACCTTACTTTTGAATATTTTACCAAAAGAAATTGCTACTCGATTGAAAAAAGGCGAAGTGAATATTTCGGATTCTTATTCGGATGTGAGTATTTTATTTGCAGATCTTGTCGGTTTTACACAGCTGTCTTCAAAGTTAGATGCTCATCAACTTGTCATTATTCTTAATGAGATTTTTACTCAGTTTGATTTATTATGTGACAAATATAATATTGAAAAAATTAAAACTATTGGAGATTGTTATATGGCCGCATCGAATTTGCCAACTCCAGATATAAATAGTGCATCTAATATGATCTATTGTGCGTTAGACATGGTTAATGTTTTAGCTGAAATTGAGAAGAAGTATAATTATAATTTACAGGTTCGTGTAGGGATAAATACTGGCAAAGTAGTTGCTGGTGTGATTGGTAAAAATAAATTTATTTATGACCTTTGGGGAGATGCTGTCAATTTGGCTTCAAGATTTGAATCCCATGGGATACCAGGCAAGATTCAAATTAGTCAGTCTACTTACGAGTTAGTGAAAAACAAATTTCAATTTGAAGATCGCGGGCCAATCCATATAAAAGGTAAAAACGATCAAAACGCTTATTTATTGATAACCTGATACTTTAAAAAACTAAATATGATTTATATCAGCGATATTCTGTTATTCTTTGATATATTCATGAAATATCAACAGTTAAACCAAAAAGTCGGGTTTTATGGCAAAGATTAATTTAGGCGAGAGTGATTCCGCACTGAAACGAAATGCAGCTATTTTACAAATGAATATCAAACGCAGAGGTTTCCTGAAAGGAATTTTTTCATCTGCTGTTTTTGCTTTAACTGTCGCTCCAAAATTAGCAAGTGCTGGGAGTTTATTAGAGGATTTAAACTTTGATGAGTTTTTACAACAACATTATAAAGAACTCTCGCCAGCTGATAAAACAAAAATATTTGCACGTATAGAAAAACAAACCAAAGCTAAATACCATAAAGATGTAACGATTAAAGATCCTAAGGCGTTGGATAATGTTCATTTTGCTTTTTGTCTTGATCTTTCTGTTTGTAATGGTTCTAGGTTTTGCGTCGAAGCTTGTGTAAAAGAAAATAATCAATCTCGAGACCCCCAAATTCAATATATCAGAGTTGTAGAATTAGATCGTGGGACTCTTAATTTAGAAAAAGGAACTTCTCACTACACTGGAACTGTTCCCAAAGAAGGTAAATACTATTTACCAATGCAATGTAATCAATGTGATAATCCACCTTGTGTAAAAGTTTGTCCGACTGAAGCTACTTGGAAAGAAAAAGACGGTATTGTTGTTATAGATTATAATTGGTGTATTGGTTGTCGATATTGCATGGCCGGATGTCCTTACGGAGCTCGTCATTTTAACTTTTCTGAGCCTAAGATTCCTGCAAACGAAATCAATCCGAATCAAGGCTATTTAAGTAATCGAATTCGACCTGTAGGTGTTGTCGAGAAATGTACATTCTGTCTTCATAGAACACGTGAAGGGCAAATGCCGGCCTGTTTAGAGGCTTGTCCTACAGGGGCCAGAAAATTTGGAAACTTACTCGATCCAAACAGTGATGTTTCTAAAATTTTAAAATCAAAATCAGTTTTTGTTTTAAAAGAGGAACTAAATACGATGCCTAACTTCTTTTACTATTTCGGTTAATGATGAAAAGTTTATTATTTATATTTGTCGTTATTTCATCAGAGGCCTCTGAAATGGTAGTTAAACATATGCCAGAAGGTGATAAATGTGTTGTTTGTCATCAAGTAAATACTCCTCATCAATTATTATTACGTGATGGAACTAAAATTGACTCTGAAAAGGTTGATATACTATGTGGTCAGTGTCATGGAATTAAACATCGTAAATGGCTAAACGGAATGCATGGAAAAGTGGTTAATAGTTGGAAAGAAGAAAGTAGAAAAAGATTATCTTGTGTAGTCTGCCATGATCCCCACGAGCCAAAATTTCCAATGTTCGAAGCAAAGGCCCCACCTAAAATGCAGGGCCATTAACTTTAACTTATTCACTAAGCGATAGCTTTTTTCTCTCTTAATTCACCTGTCATAATAGCGATGCATACTTTTGCATTGATTGAAAATAGTAAAATCCCAAATGCCCAAATTCCAGCACTAATCCAGAATTCACTTATTGAAGGTGAATATTCTACGATATCTCCAAGGATTGAAGGAACAAATGCAGGAATTATAAGTCCCATACCTTTTTCAACCCATGTTCCAAAGATAGTTAGTACACATGTAAAAAGTAGTAAGTTTTTTCTATCTCGAAGTTTAGTTGTATAAACGATTGCAGAAAAAATATTAAAAATTACTGCAGTCCAAATATAAGGAACTAACTTATTATGCCCGTGAATTCCGAAAAATAAATATTGTGCAGAAATTACATGAGCACTATTAGTATAAAATTCTTTAAATAATTCACAAAATAAAAGAAATAAATTCAAAGGCATTGTGAAAAAAAGAATTTTCTTGAGAACTTCAAAAACTTCTTCTTTTATTTTAAAGTTTTTATGGAAATGATTAATTATCGAGAAGGCGAGTATTAGGATCGCTGGTCCGCATGTAAAAGCTCCTACTAAAAATCGAGGAGCTAGAATTGCATCATTCCAAAATGGTCTTCCTCCTAATCCTGAATAAAGGAATGCTGTTACAGTGTGGATACTAACGGCCCAAAAAATTGATAAAAAGACGAATGGTAAATAATATTTTGATTGTGCAGGTTTACCTTTGTACATCGTGTATAATAAATATCCAGGAATATGCATATTCAGTAGTATGTAGCCATTAAGAACTACAACATCCCATGCAAGAATAGATCTTGGAAAATTGAGTCTCCCAAGAAAAGGGATAATATGCCAAAATCTATCTGGTCGACCTAAATCAACTGAAATAAAAAGTAGACACATAACGAGTGCACTAAAGGCCATGAGTTCACCAATCAAAACAATTTCATGAACTGCTTCATTATGGTAAACATATGCAGCGGTTACTAAAAGTACAGCAGCTGCTGCTACTCCAACCAAATAAGTAAAGTTTGCAATATATGCACCCCAACTTACTTCATCAGTCATGTTTGTAGTTATAAGACCGTGTTGAAATTGGTTGAAATAAAAATACACACCAATTGCGCATATAATACTTAGAAAACTTAACCACAATAAGTAGGTTTTTGAGCCACTAAGGCCTGTTTGGGCCATTCGAATCCAATATGTAATATAAGTCGTCATGAGAATTTACTCCACTTTAACGTTAGCGTTTTCAATAATTACTGGGAAAAAATAACCAGAACCAATGTCACGATCATATTGCAGTGTTCCTGATGCTGTAATTGTGTCATTTAATTTTGCATTTTGTTCTGTTGTAATAACTAAGTCGTTTTTATCAGCAGTTCCTGTTCCATCACGAAGGTGAATCCAGTTTTTTCCCATAATTCCAGAATTATATTTTACAATTTTTCCGCGTATAATCACTTTTGCATTCTTGCGACTTGCTGTTTTTTCGAAAGCTTCTGCAATCGTAATTCCACCTTTTGCTTTTGTCATTTTTTCAACTTGAATTTCGGCCATTGCACCCGATGCTGGAGCTGATTTGCCATCAATAGCTGGATGTCCAGGTGGCAGTTCTTTAGAGCTTAAATCAACATTGTTTGAAACTTGGGAAGTTGCTTGAGGGGCAATTTTTGTTTCTTTAAATTCATTTGAATTGCACGCCATAACTAAGAATGGTAGTGATGTCATTAATAAAATTTTTTTCATTATAATATTCTCCTGTTAAATTTTTTTTATTACTTTAGCATTTTTCCTGATCCATGTCCTTTTCTTTTATGGTTAATTCTTATATAAATTTAGCATGAAATTCTTTAGCTTATTATGTTCACTTATTTTTGTGGTGCAGACTTTTGCAGTTGAAAAATTTGTACCGATTACTTGTCTTACATCTAAATGTCATTCTGACTTGAATGAACAAAAGTTTCTTCATAGTCCATTAAAGGCAAAAGGTTGTGTCTTATGTCATCAGATGGTAGATCAATCTGAAAAAAGTCATAAATTATCAGAGAAACATCCAAGTATCGCTATTGATATGGGAAAAAATCAAGCGTCACTTTGTTTAAAATGTCATGTTGAATGGGGTAAAACTTTTAAAGCGAAGGCATTCGCTCATTCTGCTATAGATCAAAAAGGCTGTTCTGCATGTCATAATCCCCACGGTGCTGATAATGCAAAATTATTAAAAGATAGTAATTATACTCAAGAGCTTTGCCTTAGTTGTCACAAAAAAAATGAAAATTGGGAGAAAGGCGACAAAGATAATGCTCACCGAGCTATGAAAGTTAAAAGCAAATGCTTAAATTGTCATGAGGTGCATTCAGGAAATCGACCAAAATTATTAAAAGATGAACCAGCTGCACTTTGCATGAAGTGCCATGATGAAATTACAAAAATGGAACCTAAAGGCTCACTACATACTCCTGTTAAAAATGGAGATTGTTTAAAGTGTCACTCACCGCATTTTTCAGCTAAAGAAAATTTATTAGACAAAACATATGAGGGTGAAACTTATGTAAAAAATGTAGGGGATTCCTATCAATTATGTTTGTCTTGCCATTCTCCAATGAGATCAACAAAATTTAGAAATGGTGATAAAAACTTACATGAATTACATATAATTAATAAAATTAAAGGCAAGGATCGAGGATGTTCTACTTGCCATGATGTTCATGGTTCAAGTCAAGAGATGCAAATACGAACAAGTTTTAATTATAATAAAATAAATTTACCATTAACATTTCAAAAATTAGAAAATGGTGGAAATTGTACTACTGCTTGTCATGGTAAAAAAGATTATGATCGTATAAGCCCTGCTATTAACAAAGAGGGGCGATAGTTATGAAATGCTTTCTTCTGATTTCTCTTCTCATTATTTCCTATAAAAGTCAGGCCAGTGGTATCTTCCGTATGCAGTCTGAAACAATGTTTTCACTTCGAAATGATTATCAGCAAAAGCTTGAAGCTCCGATGTATGAATATTTTGGGGCCAATTATCAAACCTTTAATCATTCATTAACTTTTGATTCTAGCTTTAGTGCTTACGCAAATCCTAATAAAGCAGGTGACAATAGTTTTGAATTATATCTTCTTAATGCAAGCTATGAAGTTATACCTGAAAAATTAATTATTGAGGCAGGAAGAACTGCCGATTTTGCAAAATCTGTAGGATCCTTATTATCAGATCAAGTAAGCTTGAAGTATTATTTATGGGAGAAGCAAGGCTCCATTGGTGCTTATTATGGAATTGAGCGAGATCTGAATTCTGACGTAACTAAAAAAGAAAACGATACACAAGTAGGTGGTAGGTTTGACTATCATACACTAGGAACGAGGCCATACTATTTTGAAAGTAAATTACAAAAAGAAATTGGTGATAAATACTCTCAAGATTTTGCTACTCTAGGACTACATGGCCCACTTTTGACAAATTTGTGGGGGTCTGAATTCCTATTTTCAGGTGAACATAATATCACTCAAGTTCAAACTAGAAGATTAGAGCTGGGGGTAGATTTTTATCCATCCATGAAATTTGCTAATCGATGGCGTTTCTTATCTTATAAGTCTAGACCGTTAGTAGGTGAAGAGCATGATCCTATTTTCTCTGTTATATCCCGTGGACGACTTTATGAAATCACGTCACTAATTGATTATCTTTTATTACCAAATTTAACATTTTCAGTGTCTTTGTCATTTAATGATTATCTCTTACAAGAAACGAAAAGGGCCCAGGGGTATCGCACTGAGGTTAATCTGAACTATTCAAATAGTGATTTAAAACTATCAGACAAGGTTTATTATTTTCAAAGTTATGGTGGAAAAATTTATGGATCTCGATTAATTGTTACTCTTGTGACTTTTGCTCCATACGAGCTTTCAGGAAGTGCGGATGTCACTTATTACACAAAAATTACCTCTGCAAAAGCGACAGCAGTTAGTACAGATCTTTTGCTGGGTAAAGTTGTTAATGACTTTAAATGGCAAGTTGGCTCAGAGTTTAATACAAATAATATTTTAAATTATGATTTTAGATTTTTAACTAAATTAACTTATACCGGATGGAGAGTGATAAATGATTAAAATTATTTTACTTATTATATTCACTTCACTATTTAGTAATATGGCCTTTGCAGGAACAGGTATAATTAATCGCTTTAATCATGAGGCACATGAAAAGGGTGCATTTAAAAATTTGGATTTTAGTTGTTCTCAATGCCATAACTTTGAAATGAGCTCGAATAATAAATCGGCCAAGGCCACTAATGAATTAACTAATTCAACTTTTAAAACTGATTTAAAAAACACTTGTCATCAATGTCATAATACCGAAGATTTACGTTTTAAAGCAGCGCCTAAGGAATGTATTCTTTGTCATGCTAAAACACCTGAAAATACTAAAGAGATTAAGCCATTAAGTCATCAAAACGCAGAATGGAAAATGACCCACTCATTAAATGCTAGAACAGAAGGTAGCTCTTGTTTAAATTGTCATATTCAAGCAGATTGTTTGAAATGTCATTTAAGAAGGAATGATATTCAAATGCAAAATCATAGTAGAAATTTTAGATTTACACATTCAGTAGAAGCACGTGCTCAGCCACATCGTTGTGATGCCTGCCATACTCAAAATTACTGTGTTAAATGCCACATCGGAAAATGATATGAAGTATATTTGCTTATGTTTAATTTTAATATCCTGTGGACAACGTGATAAGTATCGTGAAGATTATGGCACGCTAGAAGGCGCAAGTTTAATTGTTTCTAGCAAACATGTTGGGGGATATGGACGTTCTCAATGTTTGCTCTGCCATAATGCATCTTTAAATATTCATAGAAGATTAGGATCATTAGAGAATCCTGATGATGCAATAGCAGGGGCCAAGGCCAGTGGTAGCGCTTACTGTATTAAATGTCATACAGGGAATGGTTTATGATTAACTTTTTAATAACAATATTTTCAGTTAATTTTATTTGTGCAGCTGATATAACAACTCAAATACCAATGAACTTAAAAGAGAGACCACTTGCCCCTAGAGCAAATGAATGTCAACTCTGTCATATAAAACGAAATCATAAAGAAGTTTTTATTCCTAAAAAAAATGTAACAGTAAGTGAGCATGCTGAAATTCAAATTTCTCATGGAAGTTTAAAAAAATCATGTAATGATTGTCATGACGTAAATAATTCAAATAAGCTTATTGCTCCCGCTACTTTTGCCAATACTTCTTTGCTCTGTGCTCGTTGCCATAGTGAACGCTATGTAGAATGGCAGAAAGGGTTTCATGGAAAAAAAGTATCAAGCTGGAAAAATAATGTCGCTTATCATTGTATTGATTGTCATAATCCACACTCAGTTAGTTTTAAAAAAATGGAAGCTAAACCTGCTCCTAAAAATATTAGACATTAAGAAAATAAAATAAAAAAGAAGGCCCTGTAAAAACAGGGCCTTCTTTGTTTATTAATCTCTATTGAGCATATCTCATTTTGAATTCATCAGACGCTTTCTTTCTAATAGCTTTTTCTTCTTCAGTCATTTTTCCTTGTGACCAACGATGCATATCACTGTTTAAGATTTCATACATTTTTGTTTCAACTTCAACAGCTCCGCTTTTAAAGTCTCCACCTTTTTCTTTAGATTCCTTAATTAATTCTTTTAACTCTGGAATGAAGTGAGTATAAAAACGATCTGCAACTTCAAACATTCCATGCCATTGTGTATAGTCAGGGCCCATCATGGCAGCTCCATGTCTAGCACGTCTTCCTTCATGGTGCCATAAGAAGAAATATGTAAATTCAATCTTTGTTGTGAACTGAACATCACTTGGAATTAATTTTTTTGCAGTTAGCATTTTCATTAATACTGTTGCTGGAGTTCCGAATTTATCATTGTAAAGATTTACAAGATTATCGAATTGAGTATAGAAATTTTCAACCCAAACATCAGCGTGGCAACTAGCACATACTTGTTGCATATCTCCTCTGCGATTTTGCCAAGTTTTAACTCCTTTTTTTCCAGCTTTAATTGCTGAAGCATCAATTTTTTCTGAAACAGGTGGACGTAGAGTCCATGAAATTCTAGCTCCTACATCATGAGTAACTCCTAATTTAGCAGTAGCTCCCATGTGACAAGATGAACATGTTGGACCAGTTTCATAGTCTTTGCCAGGAATCCAAGTTTTTTTAGACTTCATATCTTTTACAAGGCGATCACGATTTGCAGCGAAAGCAATACCATGTTTAGACTCTTTGTAAATTTCCATTTGTGGATGATCTGGGCCTAAATGGCATCTTCCACAATTCTCTGGTTGTCTTGCTTGTGCAGAAGAAAATTCATGTCGAAGGTGACAAGCTGAACATGATCCTTTAGATCCATCTGGATTTAATCGACCAATACCAGTATTTGGCCATGTGGCAGGATCAAGTTTTCCATTTGCTAAAACTTTTATTTCTGATCCGTGACATTGTAAACATCCAGACACTGCGACAGCTGAAGCTTCAATTTTTTCGCCTTTTTCATTATATTTAACGTGGCCTTCAACTACTTCAGCTAAAACGTTGTCTAAACTTCCCATAATTTTTCCAGCATCAGCATGGTGGCTGGCCTGAAATTGTTCTGCTTCGGCTTTATGGCATTGAGCACATGTTTTTGGTGTAACTACTGGTGTGATTTTCGATCCATGATGAGCATAAGCATCTGGACGACTATCATCAGCTTGGTGGCAGTCAAGACAACCAACATTCATTTTAAAATGGGTACTTTCTTTCCACTGACCAACAATCCCTGGCGTTTTCCTAGTGTGACAGGCAATACATTCTTTTTGAACAGCTGCATTTTTCATCGGTACTGGTTTTGCACCGGCGGTAAAAATTGCAGTTGAAAAAATCGCCAAAGCGAAAAACATTTTTTTCATACGTTAACTTCCTTGTTGTTAAATAATAATAATTTCAAACTGAATTATTTAAATAGTTTAATTTACAGAAGTCGATTAAAAAATGACTTGAGTCATAGGAAGTAACGATATAATTGAATTATTAGAAAAAAACACATTCAAAATCATAACATCGGTCATGTTCTTGAATGTGTTTTATCGATCTTGAGTTTACTTAAAGCTTGCGTAGTAATTTGTTAAGGCCTCGATGCTTTCTTTATCTAGCGTTTCAAATTTTTGTTTCATCTTTTTTTCCATAGGTCTTTTGTCCGCAAGTAATTCAGCAAATGTTGAAGACAAATATCCTTTTTGTTGACCAGCAAGAATACTTGAATCGTCAGCTGCTAAACTTCCACCTTCAGAGTGACATTTTTCGCAGCTTGTATTGTGGATTTCTTTTCCTTTAGCCGCTAATGCTGCATCAAAAGATTGAGTAGCATGGACAAACTTTTTAGAAGAGTAAAATTTTACTAACGATTTAATTTCATCATCTGATAATGCCGCAACAACTTTGCACATATCCGTTTTTGTATCTTTCTGTGCTCCGGTGCGGATTGCAGTTTCAGCACATACTCGTTCTTTACCTTTATAAGACTTAAATGTTATGTCTAAATATTTTGCAGACATTCCACCAATTGATGGGATTTCAGTGTCTTTGCTAGCGCCATCTTTTCCATGGCAAGCAGTACAGCTTTCAACCAATTTATTAACATCAGCTGCAATAATTTTAGTGGAGAGGGAAAGAGTGATTAGGGTAAGAATAAAAAGTTTCATAAATATTTCTCCTTGGTGAGCATTTTTTAAAAAAAGTCTAAAACACTTAAGAAAATTACACAACTATTTAATAAAGAATTAAAAGAAATAATAGAAGAGCAAAACGTTTAGGTGGGCAAAGAGTGACTTATCTTAGATAATTAGTGGCTGGTGCCATTTAGCCAGCCCACTTAAGTTCAACGTCACTCAAAT
>JAVHRK010000150.1:0-1947 GCA_036171615.1 Bacteriovoracaceae bacterium | reverse complement strand
TTACAAAGTAAAAGGACTAACAATTTAGAATTATTTGGCTTAGCAAAATAACTGTCGTTAAAATCTGGCGTTGCGCCCCAGTTGAGTTATTAACATATCTTTAATAATGCCTGGAAAAATATTGCCTTTAAAATAAACAATACAATTTCTAGAAAAACTTGCCCGGCTAAAAACATCTTTTGAAATTGCACTGATTTGATTTAACTCTAGATTTAATTCACGTAAATTTTTTAAACTTTTAAAAAAGAAATTTGGCAAAAAGCTTAAAACATTATCGTATAGATTTAATCTTTTTAGAGAGAGTAGATCTACAAAGATTTTCTCATCAAGATCCCCCTATGCCAGGATAGATGTCGCCTCCAACAAATAACAAATGGGGGCGATTTAGGACATCGCAATGAGGTATTCAACAGAGTTTAAAAAGTCAGCAGTTCAAAAGTATTTGAGTCGAGGAACTCGCTCAGTAAATGAAATCATTCAAGAAATAGGAATATCTTCACCGACCATCTATCTGTGGCGAGATGAACTTGCTAATGTAATCGGTATGAAAAAATCAACGACTCCTCAAAACAGATCAGCCCAAGAAAAGTTCAAATCACTTACAGAATATTATGCTCTTCCGACTGAAGAACGTGGAGAATATCTTCGTAGAAGTGGACTTCATGAAGACAATATTAACGAGTGGAGAATGCAGATTGAAAATGCATTAGAACCTCAGAAAAGTACGCGCGAAGAACGTCAGGCACTATTCGTAGAACAGAAAAAAATAAAAAATCTTGAAAAAGAAATTCGTAGAAAAGACAAGGCCCTTGCTGAAGTCTCAGCACTTCTTATTCTTAAAAAAAAAGCAGACCTTCTTTGGGGATCGGAGGAGGACGAGTGAGTGCTGAAGATCGGGCAGAATGTTTATTCTTAATAAGAGAAGCGGTGCTGGCAGGTGCGAGAAAATTCATGGCGTGCGAAACTATAAATCTAGAGATCAGAACGATAGAGCGCTGGGAGCTGATTCCAAAAGATGGTCGTCGAGGACCTCAGAGTGCACCCTCAAATGCCTTGACTCCCGATGAGCGTGCGATTGTGATCAAAGTTGCCAATAGTTCTGAATATGCTAGTTTGCCGGTCTCTCAAATCGTGCCAAGATTAGCTGACAAAGGGATTTATGTAGCGAGCGAAAGTAGTTTTTATCGTATCCTGAATAAAGAAAAACTACTTGCTCATAGATTGAGGTCAAAACCTCGTAAGCATACTAAGCCTAAGGAGCTTGTAGCTTCAAGGCCTAATCAAATTTGGTCGTGGGACATTACGTATTTAAAGGCTGCCATTAAAGGGACTTATTATTATCTTTATCTTCCGATGGATATTTTTTCAAGAAAGATTATTCATTGGGAAATTCATGAAAACGAGAATGCTGAGTTTGCCTCTGAAATGATTAATAAGGCATGCCTTTTAAACAAAATACAAAAGCATCAAGTGATCCTTCACTCAGATAACGGTGGCCCAATGAAAGGTGCAACGATGCTGGCGACACTTCAAAGATTAGGAATAGCTCCGTCATTTAGTCGTCCAAGAGTTTCGAATGACAATCCTTTCTCTGAAGCACTTTTTAAAACGATGAAGTACTGTCCGAGTTTTCCAGAGAGAGGTTTTGCAAGTTTAGAAGAAGCAAGAAAATGGGTAGAAAAATTTGTGAACTGGTACAACAACATTCATCTTCATAGTGGGATTAGCTTTGTAACCCCGTCATCGAGACATTCGGGCGCAGATAAAGAAATATTAGAGAATCGTCGTGCCGTTTATGAGTGCGCAAAGGCCAAGAATCCAAACCGCTGGTCTAGAGAAACAAGAAATTGGTCAAAGATAGAAGAAGTCGAATTGAATCCGAGGAAGAACGAAGAAAAATTAGCAGCATAAATATTTAGGCGACATATATCTTGAAAAATTCCGATT
>JAVHRK010000149.1:0-10049 GCA_036171615.1 Bacteriovoracaceae bacterium | reverse complement strand
TGAGTCACGTTGAACTTAAGTGGGCTGGCTAAATGGCACCAGCCACTAACTAGTCGGTGGTTGGTGAGATCGTTTAAATTTTGGTCGTTCTCCACACAAGATAGTTGGGAAAAGTTCATAAAGCCCTTCCGCTTCTATATAGGGTTTAATTTCCGACTGCTTTAAAAAACCGATCAATTCTTTTGTTTTTTGATTCAGATCAATTTGCGTGTCAGCTTTTAATATAAACCATGCTTCAACCTCAAATAGATTTTCCACACCTTCAATCATTGCTTCCGTAATTTTTTCGGCCTCAGTAAAACTAGATTCGCTTTCAATATTTCTAATATTGGAATATAGATTTGAATGATGCAGTTTTCGTTGAGTGTTTACCCGTCTCTTGGAAACAATCGGGTCAATCTTTTTAAAGAAGACACAGTAGTCACCATAATCCATAAGAGCTGAAGGCATAAGATTTTTAGAAAATTCATAAAGATTAACGAGGCGTATGTACTTACTATTAATATTTACAAAATCTTCACCTAAATTAGCATCTCCGTTAGCAACTTCATCATCTATAATGAGTTGATTAACCTCGCCATGATTATAAATCTCTAAAAGTTGAATGTTTGGAAAACTCAAACTATCTTCAAAGTTAGTCTCTAAATAAATGACTTCTCCTAATGAGTAGAACTTGTAAAAATAATTTTCCTTTCCCGATTCAGTTTGATTAAATCCCAACAGATCACCGAGCTTATTAGTCTTTTTAAAATCCATTTCATCTTTATGTACTAGTAAGTGATTTAAACTCACTCTTATTTCATATAAAAAGCTTGAAATAGAATCAATGCTCATTTGTTCTAGGTCAGAGGGAATTAATTTATATACTTTTGATTTTTGCATTGAGTACACTCCATTTAATAATTTTTTTCTTTTTAAGTTGAAATTCAAAATAACGGCGAGGGAAAAACCTCCTCGCCGATATTAATCCAAGATAAAAAAGAATAGTTGCGCCTAAAATCACAAATTGACTTGCACCAAGCAATTGCAGAACGACCATTACGCCGCTTAGGCGAAATAAGTCAGAAACACTCACGCCCCAAATAAGCGGTTCGTTTTTCAAAAAGCTTGGGTAGGTTGCTACTAGATTTTCCATTTATCCCACCACGTTTTTAAGCCAATTAAAGAGTGAGCTACCGCCTAGAGAAATCAACGCCGCCATTATAGTAGTGGACATAAACTGCGCTCCTCGCGGATGGCCCACAATCATAAATATGGCCGAGATGGCAAATCCTAGCGGCACTAATAAATTGGCAAGATTCCCGGTTTTGGTAGACAAATTTGTAGCAATGGATTCAAGATCACGAGCTACCGCCGGATTACTCATCACCAAATACGGAACTGTATAAAGCCAGTATTTAATTGGAAGCATGACCGTTCGTTTTATATTTTTTAAATTCAAATATTTCATAATTCCCCCTTAGTTGTAGTAGTTTTCAATGGAGCTACTAACTCCAATTGAAATCTCTTGGTAATAAGGCCCTGATGCGACTGCCGAAATTTGATAAGGCCATCCATGTGCATGGGCCTGAGTAATCCAGCCTAGAATTTCGTCTAAATTTCTTGTTTCTGATGACAATTGTGTTTTATATTTTTCTGCAACTGCCGGAGTATTAAATGGGCAACCACCGAAACCTTGCCAGACTCCACCCACATCAACCAACTTAACCCCAAAGAAATCTGAACCACCAATTGACCTGACCTTTAGTGATAAATTGTTCTCATCAAAATCTTTGATTTCTTTTATCGCTGAGATATCATTAATAGTGATATGAACGCCTGCATCAGTTTTAGTAAGTAAAACCTTTTTCTCTTTTAAAAGATCACTAAGCTTAAACACATCGCCATTTATAACCAGATCAAGTTTTTCACCTTCACCAAGTAGGTCAGGTGAAAATTCAAAAACTTCGTCATAATCATTAAATGCGTTTACTTCCCATGTGCAATTCATTGCCAATTGAATACAGTTCTTTCCACAACTGCCGCCGGGTTGATTATACACTTCATGATGCTTGGTAAGAGTTCGACCGAAGTGATCCCGTGGATGTATTGTAAATTCGACTTTAGAATTTGGAGTTATATTACCTAGAGGAAGAATTGATTCTGATTTATTCCCGTCAATCTTTTGAACATAAGAATAAATGCTTTCCTGAGACTGATTTGCAAGATCAGTTCCAGTAATATAACTTAAGACAATTCTGTCCTTTGGAGTAAAGTTATGATCTAGGAAGTTCTCTTTGAACTCGTTAGTCATAACAAACCATTTTCCAAGTTTGTTTTTATCCTTCACTTCTTTTAAATAAGTAAAATCAGGAAGGTTATTTTCAAACTGTCCAATTTTTGAAAGAACATCTGCTCTTACCAGATAGTTTTTATCAAATGCCTCCTTCAAAATGTTTTGGAATGAAACTCCGTTACTGGCGGCAACATAGAAGATTTTTTCTTCTAAGGGAGTTTCATATAGAACTGGTACAGACTTGGCCTTGACAGAAGTTAATAGAGCTTTATAGTTCAGCTTCATTGACGGAATTTCAAAATCATCAACTTCTGAAATAATAAACTCGCCACGCTTAAAGAAGCTTTCTTTTAAAAGACCCACTGGCGCATGATCTATTACCACATCAAAAGATTCATAGACTCCGCTTTGAAAATGTCGGTCTACTATTGTGGAAGTTAAAACGTCATAGTTTTCTGTCTCGTGATTTAAGTAATAGAAATTAAGTTTTAAATTTGCTACTTCGCGAAAATTTGCTGACGGATTTAATCTTGCCTGATTGGATAGAGTAATCTTAATATCATCAATGATATTGGCATCATTGAAAATATTTCGATATTTTATCGCCGCCGCATGAAAGAACTTTGGATCAATGTCAGGATAACTTACCCAAGATAAATCGTGTTCGGTAAATACACCGGACGTATGACTTGAAAACCTCCCAAAACTGGCCGCAGTTTTAAGCGCATGATTACGAGCGAAGACATTACCAACCCGAAATTTAAAATCGGGGTTGGTGTCTTTGACGTTGGTGTTAATCACAAAAGACTTTTGGTCTTTCACAGGATCGGAGTCCTTATAATGATAAAAGACTTCAATCTTATAATTCTGTAAAAACATTACCTTTAATTCAGGTAGTTCTGCCACAAATGGATTTCGCCCAAGCACTGCCTCATCAACATCTTTAACACCGTCACCATCACTGTCGGCATTTGGATCAAGTTTCAATGAGCTGGTAGCACCAGTTACACCATTGGGTTGCGCATTCTTGTCACTTGTAAACGAGCATGAGGCAAGTATTGTCGAAATTAGACAAAGCAGTGCCCATGCTAAATAATTCTTTAGCTTCATAATATTTTCCTTTTTTGTTAATTTTTTAGTTTTCTAAGAACATTTTTTGATATAATTATCTAAATGCTCCTGGAATTAATAAATGTCGTGTTTTTAGTTCTTCGATCATTTCTTTAATCTCTAGGGCCTTGGCAGAGGCCTTAGGATTATTCTTCAACTCACTTTCCCTGATCGCTCTTAATACACCTTCTACTTTTTCAATAATCCGTTTCATAAAATTCCCCC
The DNA here is from genome assembly GCA_036171615.1 of Bacteriovoracaceae bacterium. Taxonomy (GTDB): domain Bacteria; phylum Bdellovibrionota; class Bacteriovoracia; order Bacteriovoracales; family Bacteriovoracaceae; genus Bacteriovorax. The sequence goes on along the minus strand of JAVHRK010000149.1, from coordinate 6,439 downwards.
TTTAATATGCACTCGTTAATTCGAGATGCAGTTCTTCATAACGTTTTGTAAATCTCCTGTTCGTGACTAGTTCCTCAATGGAAATTATTCCCATTAATTCTTGGAGTTCTAGTTTGATTCGCTGTAGCCGTTCTTTCATTAGTCCTGTTTTCATTTTTCCCCCTCTCTGTTATAGAGATATAACTCAAGCGATATTGCTTGAATGTTTTTGATTGCTATTACGACATATATACGATTTATATTCTGGAAAATATCTTTTGAATAAATCATCAATACATTTTTTCTTATCTTCTATTTTTCCGTCGAGACAAATCACGCTTACATCTATCAAATAATTAGTAAATTTATCCGCAAGGAAATTAGTTTCTGTGACGGTTAGATTTTGCTCACTCTTGTAACCAAATAAGTAATCAAGACATTTATCTGTAGAGTGTGACTCTATACATATTTCGGTGTGAGCAATTTCTCTTCCAACTAAAAGAGATAATCCTTGATCAAAACAATTAAGTTCAAGATGCTGATCTTTATAAATTTGAAATTCACCAAGATATTTAATCATGCCATTCGTCCAGTTAAAAATTTCTAAGTCTTTTCTAATTAAATTTCTGATAACTTTAATTTCAACTTCTGCTGTTTTAATATTTGTTAATGTCTCGTTCAAAATTTCTAGTTCCATATTTTTCTCCTCTGGTTAATTTTTTTTCAATGCTTAATCTTTTTCAGATTTATTTATCCTCCTTTGTTTTGTTGAATGAATTAAGCGAGACGGAGAAGACAAGATTTTCTTGAAAAAGAAAATAGAAAAATGAATTTCTCAAATAATTGCTACCGACCGTCGGCCTCTAGGGGCAATTAGGCCACCGGTCGGCGGCAACTTTCCAAGCACTATCATTATATGAAAAGCTACTTCAAAAAGAGCGTATGTAATTTTTTCAGACTAAACGAGATTAAATATTATTTTATGGCAAAAAAATTCTAATCATAATATATACGGCTTCTAAATTTATTTAATCGAGAGTGATTTATGAATGAAATGAACAATCAAGAACCTTGGACAGACATTTTTAAAAAGTGTCTTGGTGATTTAAAAGAAAAAAATCCGAGACTGAGTCTTTCTCAACTAGCATCCAAAGTTGATATGGCCAGAAGTACATTAAATGATCATTGCAATTCTAGAAATGGAGCCTCAAGGCCTAATTTAGATACTTACATAAAAGTCGTCTTAGAGTCAGGAAATATATCAATGTTCTTTGAAGCACTGACTGCATATGATGACAAATTAGCGAAAAATCTAAAGACGGTTCTCAGCGTATCTTCTGCTGAAAAAGATGCTGTAATTCCCACCAATGAATTGGAAACAGTATTAGACGATCGCTCAACTTTTATCGCTTATATTTCAGCATCAAATAGCAAGGGAGTTAACAAAAGAACTCTTGCGCACATATTAGGAAACAAGGGCCAGCCTGCAATCAATGCTCTCGTTGCTAGAAAATTGGTTTTTATTGATGGCGATAGTTTTAAAGTGAAAGACCCTACAGTTCTGGTACGATCTTTTGAAAGCATTAAGCACCACTTAACTACATATGCTGACTATTATAAGCCCCATCATGTCGGTCAAGGCAGAAATTATGCTGCTTCATTGTCAAGTTCGCTGAATGATGCCGGAATAAAAGCTTCGCAAGACGCACATAGAGCTTTTCATGAGACTATGAAAAATATTATGCGCAATCCTGATTTTGAAGGAAATACTCCTTCTTTTTCAGTTGCATTTTGTGATACGTTCACGGATATAGATTTCGATCCAAATGATGGAGGAGAATTACAATGAAATTACTTAAAGGCTTTACAATTTTTGCAACTATTATTTTCTCTGTTGCTACATTCGCATCTATCAGTGATATTACAGCTATTACGTTGAACACTGATGAAGTAATTTTACCTATACATGATATTGTAAATGTAAAAAGCGGATCAATTAATCTTTTTGATGGAAGAAGCATTAATACTTCTCAAATAAAAAACTTTGAAATAAATGATTCAAATGGTGATTCAAAAACAATCTCAAAAGGATTATTTAATGTAATGATGATGAGTAGAAGTGGTGGTGACGGTTCTGGTGGAGGCTAATAATTGCCCCTGAACTCAAGACTCGTGTTATCGGGACGTTAACGCTTGGTTTTTGATGTTAGGATAGACCAAACCCGATCTAGGAGTAGGTATGAATACAAAAAAAATTAGTGATGTTGAAGCATTTAAAAGAGAATCAGATAAAGCTAGAAATATTCCTCTTTCACAAGAAGATATCAAGCGCATAAATGACCTAGCCCGGGAAGTTGAAAAAGAAGAATCAGAAAACAATGAAGATGATTTTTCAATTGTCGCAAAAAATAAAATCGATACAGAGTCATCGCACATACAAGGCTAGTAATGGGAAAAGTTGTTCGATTTTCTGAATTTGATCAATACCTCGCAGAGCTTAAAGCTAGTGGAACAAAAGTAGAAGGCACTATCCTTGATGCAAATGTTATCATAACTCTTAATTATGAACCAAAGCGATTTCACACTAGAACATTTGAATTTATAAAAAATAAAATTGAAAAAGAAGGTATATCGTTATTTACAACCGTAAATACGACACAAGAATATTTGGATTTTTACAGGCGGCTACTGCTAACTGAAGGATTAAGAACTGCAATTCATCCAAGCTCAAAATTAGATTTACCTAACAAAAAGAAAACCGCTATAAGGGCACAGTCATCTATCCTACAGCATAGAGAAACCCATAACGGAGCTGAGCCAGTTTTTAACGATCGTGAAATAAAGAAAATACGAGAAGTCTTTTTCAATTCAGGAACCGCCGGTATGAGGCTTTGGAAGGGGCTTTGTGAGTTATACCTGAAAAAGCCCCTAGAGATTGAATTTCTGGCCCTAGAGAAGCTTAAAATCACTTATCTGAGCATGTATAACGAAGACCAAAAGGAAATTTTCACTAAAAAGATAACTTGGGAAGAAGCAATCGAAATTTGCTCCGATATTGGAGCCGGTTTCTCTGATTCGATGATTCTCAATGCTCTTCAGTGTACGACCTTACCATTTGCAATTAGCCTTGATAGCGATCTTGCTTATTCAGTTATGGCAAATACCAATCTAAAGGATGTACTTATGCCTGACGAGGTTGTGGATAACATCTTATAGAAAAGATTTATTCTTTTACTAAGTTAAGGGGGGCGACAAGGATTTTAATGAGTATAGACACGGTAGCCCCCTAGAAGACATTCATATCAATTCCCATATAAATCATTTCCTCTTCCCCTGAGCCAGAAATCACTTTCTCATTTTGTTCAATGGCCAATAGAAGTATTTCTTTAATTCTTTCGATATCTTTTTTAGAAAGGGAAAAAACTCCGGAATAGTTTACGTTTGCAGGATTTTTGTCTGATAAAATTCTAGTTGAATGAAGTCGCCAGTTTTGATGGTGCGACAGGATATAAGGGGAATCTTTTGTGAGATGTATTCGTTTCTTTCCAATTATAAATCTATTATTTTTATCTTCAACTAGGCCCTTATTAACGAGAAACTCCAACACTTCATTTACTCTTATTTGAGTAAGATTTAGTTTTTTGCGAATTTTTTCCTTAAGCTGATACTCTGGAATTGAGGTGAGAATATGAAGAGCTGCATACTCCCATGAGCTATAATACTGATGATAATCTTCCGCATTTAAATCAGTATTTATTTTGATTCGATTTTTAATCTCATTACGTTGCTTTCTGATATGATCAACCTGACGCTTGAAATATTTTTTAAGATCTTCCGTGGATGCTTTTTCATGTTGAAGAAGAAGCATGAAAAAATGGGATTCCTCCTCAGTAAAATTAAAAAAAGAGCTAACCTTCATGCCTTGCTCAAGAGAAAAATCTGAAAGATCTTGTAATACTTGTGAGATGTAACCACTTTGACATCCCAGTGCTTCTGCTAAATCTGATCTCATACCCCGCCGAGCATCTAGAAGGTGTTTTAAATAGTTCTTGTAATTTTCTTGCTCAAATAAGTTCATAATTATAACCAGTTAGGTGCAATTGTTATTATTTAGTAAGAAATTAGCATGATTATTAAGAAAAAACACCTATTGCGTTAATAAATAGCTTGTTAAAACCTTTTTAATGAAAATATTACTCACTATGAATTGGGTAATTTATTTTTAACAAATTAAAATCTATAAGGAGAAACCTATGAAAACAGCATTGCTCGCAGCTCTTATTCTGGCTTCACACATCCCAACTTCTTTTGCTGGCGCAGGCTCAAGTGGTGGCGGGTTTGCGGTTGTCTGTCGTGATCAAAATAATAATATCGCAAGTGCTGAGCTTTTAGATTTATATGAAGCTCGCAATCGTTATGGCTTATCGTTAATTCCTTCAACAGGATCACTTGAAGGTGATTTTATGCTCGGAGTACAAAACACTTATCATCTTCAAGGTTATGATGATTTTCCAATTGATCAATCAGTTAAGAAAATAGGTTTAGATAGATTCATGGATAGTGTTGAATTTGTCAGATCACCAAAAAAGATTCCAAGTATTAATGACATTGGTAAAACTGTTTTTATTCCTAATAATTGCAGAGCTGAGCAAGTGGCTTTGTTCGTTGATGAGCATGAAAAAGTTCTAATAAATGAAGATCTATGGGATAAATTAGATTCTTTAAGTCAGGCGGCATTAGTGTCTCATGAAGAATTCTATTTTCAATATAGAAAATATAATGAAAGCACGTCAGAGAACAGCCGCGCTAGTGTAGCTCACGTTTATTCCAACAATGCGATTCCATCTGTTAATGATAATATAAAAAAATTATCGTTTGGAACATCGGTTCCGACATTATTAAAAAATGGCGAGCAGGTATTATCCGCATTCTATGATGAACAAAATGATGGGAAACTTATTTTATATATTGCTGAGCTTTTTGGAAGAACTTTGGTTACGGAGAGCAAGGCTATATTTAATGTTGGTGATGTACAATTTAAAAATAGTTGGACACAAAATGGTAATGGAATGCGTGTAACAAGTAATGTTGAACAATTTACAAAAATGAAGACTGCCATTATTTCAAATCAGTCTAAAGTTTGGGAATTAGAATTAACATTGATTCCAAATGGGCCTGTTAAACTAGGCCTCTATCAAGACGGAATTCTTTTAGAAGAAGAACTTATTCAAAAACTCTAAAAAATTATTCACAGGTGAGAGAAGTAAATTTTTCTCACCTCACTTAGATTCAATCTTTACCAAGGAGGAAAAGACTATGAAAAGCTGTATTTTAACAACGCTGATTACTCTCGTTCTCTCGAATACCTTAACTGTATCTATGGCTTGCGATATCCATGGTAATTCCGGATTCATGCCAACAAACAATCTAAATACTTCTCTATTTGCCACAAATAAAACATCAAATGGCATGACCAAGGAAAGATTTCTAGCAATCACGTATCGTGTATCAAACGTCTATTCTTCAATCGTAAAAGAGAAAGGCGGAAATCTTGTTATGGATAATCTTTGGGATGACGAAACAATTAATGCCAAAGCGGAAAGAAAGGCAAACCAATGGATTCTACACATGTATGGAGGCTTGGCCCGTCATCCACTCGTTACAGACGATGCCTTTATGCTGGTAGTCTGCCATGAGCTTGGCCATCACATTGGAGGAGCGCCAAGAAAAAACAATGGCAATGATTGGGCCGCGAATGAAGGGCAAGCGGACTATTTTGGTGCGATGAAATGCATGCGAAGAGTTCTAGAAAATGATGACAATCAAGAAATTGTTTCTCAAATTAATATTGATCATGACGTTTTAGTAAAATGCCAATTAGTTTATAAATCCGCTGATGATATAGCTCTTTGTCAGAGAATATCAATGGCTGGTAAATCGCTTGGCATGCTTCTTGGCTCTCTTGGAGGAGGTGCTAAAGTCGCTTTCAATACGCCTGACAAAAAAATAGTAACAAAAACTTATGACGATCACCCGGAAGCTCAATGTCGTCTTGATACTTACTTTAGCGGAATTCTTTGTGATAAGTCTTATGATCAAGACACTGATATGAAAGACCCTTCTATTGGTGTGTGCATTCAGCGAGATGGTCACAGACTAGGAAGGAGGCCCCTGTGTTGGTACAGGCCAAGTGCTTCAGAAATATAATTTTTGTTATATTAGTTTTTTTGATACTCTACTTGTTGCAAGGAATAATAGTGAAGCAGTATGCTCTTGTATGGAGAACTTATGGAAGATAAATTTTTGTGGTTAGAGGAAATCCAAGGGAATGATGCCATTGATTGGGTTAAAGCAAAAAATGAAGTATCTATTCAGAAAATAAAAAGTCATCCGTGGTTTTCCGATATTGACAAGGTAAGAAAGCAGCACCGCCTTTAGGCATATTCCACTTGGACGTCAA
>JAVHRK010000148.1:0-1949 GCA_036171615.1 Bacteriovoracaceae bacterium | reverse complement strand
GGAAGCGGTATTGAAAATGTATTTGTTCCTTTAATCGAAGAAGTAACCGCTTCAATGACTAAAGGGCTAGAGACTGGATTTACATCGTTATCGGATTTTGTAAAAAATGGGTTTAAGTTTAACGAAAAAGAAAATACCCATCTTCGCCTTAACTCTAAAATGTTGGCGAACAATCGGCAATACGATCATGATAATTATTTAGGTTGGGCAGTAAATTATGAAAGACCATTTCATTTTAATAAACTTGATCCATCTAAACATGTCTTTCTAATTGGGGCCAGCGGTTGGGGTAAAACTAATTTAATAAATCTTCTTATGCAAAATGCGCTTAAGAAGAGACAGGCCATTATTTTTATCGATCCAAAAGGAAATAAAGAATCAATTGCAGATTTTAAAAAGATGTGTCGCCTCTTCGGTAGAAACTACGCCATATTTTCTGAATATGATCCCGAAGCTATCTCCTTTAATCCAATTGCTGATATGACGAACACTCAAAGAGTCAGCACAATCATGCGAAGCTTTGATTGGGGTGAAAGCCCGAATCAATACTTTATCAATCAATCGGCCAAAGCATTAAGTGATGCCCTAGAAACTTTGAGTAAAGACGGAATAGAGTTTGATTTGTCTGATGTGTATAAAGAACTTAAATCCAAACATAACACACCAGAGACATCGGGTTTACTGACCCAGCTCCAACTAATTTTGAATTCTGACTTCGGTAAATGTTTCAAGAAAGGACTAGTGGAAGGCAAACCGAGCATGACGATGAAGCATGCCTATGAAAATAAAACCTGCATCTACATTGGTTGTTCTACTCAGGGGTATTCGGCGATTGCAAGAACGGTTGGAAAAATATTTGTGAGTGAGGCTATGAACCTTTCTTATTGGATTGGTAAGACAAAAAATTCAAATGAGGCAATGGAAAATGGAATTGGACTATTTATTGATGAAGCTGGCTCCGTTCTTTACCCTGACTTTATTGATTTGGTAAACAAATGTCGATCAAGCGGAATCAATATCTACACTGCAATTCAATCTTACTCAGATATCGAAATGATTGGAGGTGGTGAAACTTTGATGAAACAGCTTTTTGAATCTTATTCGACTTGGCTACTACAAAGACAAACCAATCCAGAAAATGCGGAAAAGCTAGCTCAAGCATTTGGGACATACCTTTCAGAAAAAACAACAACTGCAACAGATAAAGGAAGTGACTCCGGCCGAGGTTCTATTAGAGAAGCATTTGAATATTATTGTCACCCTGATCTCTTAAAATCTATTGATGTCGGAAAAACAATACTGCTTAGTCACTCACCAAAAGAACACGCAATTATTAATGTGAGAAACTTCAAGACTTCTAGTTTTTGGAATCAAAACATTGAGGAACGAAAAAATGAACCTATTGGTGAAGTTAATAAAAATCAGAAAAAAGGTTTTTCAAAATCAAGGTAGGTATAAAAATGTATAATGTTCAATCGCTCAGAAAAAATAATGAAATCCTAGAATTGCTCATGAAGTGGCGTTGCCTTTCTTTGAATACATTAAAAGAGCTTTTAGAAAACAAAGAAAAGATTAATACCTTTCGGCAAAAAATCTATCGACTAGAAAAGGAAGGGATTATAAAGTCTCAAGTTTTTTCACGAGCTAGCAAGGTTATTTACCCTTCAGATGAGTTGATAAGATATTTGGGAAATGCAAAATCAGGATTGATTAACGAAGATAACATTAGGCATGATGCAGTTGTATCATTAGTGACAAATAGTTTTTTGAAACTTGAAATTGCAACTGAGGCCAGTCTCCCTCATGAATATCAGACTAAATCAACCTGGAAACATCATGCAATTGAACCCGATGCAATCCTAAAAATTCCAAATGCAAGTGAAGTTTACAATGTGGCATTAGAGGTTGAGCTTTGGAGAAAAGATCGAAAAAGAATTTATGAAAAGATT
>JAVHRK010000147.1:0-1964 GCA_036171615.1 Bacteriovoracaceae bacterium | reverse complement strand
AAAGAAGAATTTAACTGCGCTGGTGCATTCATCTCAAATGAGATTAACCGTAATCAAATTAGAAATATCACTCGCCCGAAAGATTTTAAATTAATGTACAGCATTTACCATCCCATTTTGTTGATGACGAGCCGCCAGTGTTTTTTCCAACAAACAGTTGGATGCAACAAACCCGCTATCGATGATAGCTGTATGCAAACTTGTAAGAAGGCCACCACCATTACCAACGTAAAAGGTATTTCTTTTGCCGTTGATAAACAAAAGGGCGGCTACCCTAGTATCTACAACAATGAACAATTTTTAAATCTTGAAGCGATCAAAGACTTATCTGACTTATTTGATGAATTTTTTATCGACCTAACTGATATCGGCTCCGGCTCAAAAGAAAAACTAGTCAAGGTCATCTTGATCCAAGAATTTGAAAAATTACTAGCAAAAGATAAAAGAGACGATGCCATCATGACATTAAAAAATATGGTCATTAATTCAACCAATGCCCAATACGAGCAAGGTCTCTAAAAGGTGCCATCACCCAGGGCAATTGCATCTAATTAAAAAAAATTAAATTGATTATTAGTCACTTACGGCCATGCACCATGGCCTCGAGTGATTAATTTGGTATTTTTTTTCTCAAAATTTGGAGAAAAAGATGATGGATGAATCTTTAGTTTTTAGCTTAATTGACCACTTTTCTGATGTCGATGATCCGCGCTTGGATCGCACAAAAAAACATAACGTGATCGACATTATTTCCATAACAATTATGGCCACCGTTTCTGGCATGAATAATTGGATTGAAATTGTTGATTGGGCCAATGTAAACGAAGAATGGTTAAAAACTATTTTAGAATTGCCCAGCGGTATTCCGTCACATGATACTTTTGGAAGAGTTTTTTCTTTGATCAATCCAGAAGAATTTCAAGCTGCATTTAAAGAATGGGTTGAAGCTATAAAAATTAATTTTCCTGAACGAGAAATTATAGCAATTGATGGAAAATATTTAAAGGGATCTACTTTTGATAAAATAAATTCAAGATCACAGTTATCAATGGTAAGTGCATGGGCATGTAAGTCTGGTTTATCTCTTGGTCAACTTTCTTCTCGTGCCAGAAAAGATGAGGCTGAGAAAAAATCAATGGAAAAATTACTCGATCATATTGATGTGAGAGGTAATATAATTACTATCGATGCGAATGGAGCATCGCCAGCAATTATTGAAAAAATAGCAATGAAAAAAGGCGATTGTGTTGTTGGATTAAAAGAAAACCAGCGTATGTCAAAACGACTGGCTAAAGATTTATTTGAGCAAGAAAAAGTTCAAAAAGATAAAAAAACAATTACTCAAAACAATAAAGGACATGGCAGAGAAGAGAAACGAACTTATGAGTTTTTGGTATTAAAAGATTTTAAGATTGCAGGAATGAGTAAATCCTATAGTAAATTTAAAGAGAAATGGCCAAGTATCCTCTCACTGGGAAAAGTTACTAGCGAAGTAAAAAAAGGAAAAGAGACAAGCGTCTATGAAAGATTTTACTTAACTTCTTTGTGTGATGAAAATGAATTTGCAGAATCAGTTCGCGCTCATTGGGGCATTGAAAATAGTTTGCACTGGCAAATGGACGTTACTTTTAGAGAAGACCATTGCAGAGTAAGAATTGGACATGCAGCAGAGAATTTGGCCATTATTAGAAGACTTTCTTTAAATCTTTTAAAGAAAGAAGTTTTGAGTAAAAAAAGCATCAGAAGAAAGCAATTATTATGTAACTGGAGCAAGGATTACTTGCTCCAAATAATTAAGGGAATTTAGATGCGATTGCCCTGTGCCATCACCCCTAAGGTGTCGCAAGTGCAAATAATGCCTATTTTCTGATTTTATCTCCTTAAGTTTTATGCCAAAATGGCAAAATTGATACCTATCGATCCCAGGATTTCGCACAATGTCCGAATGGTTTGTTTATATGATT
>JAVHRK010000146.1:0-10187 GCA_036171615.1 Bacteriovoracaceae bacterium | reverse complement strand
CGGCCGGCATCGGCTTAACTGAAACGACAAGCCATGCGTGACTGGTAATACCTTTAATTTGTAGCTTTTGATAGGCAATTTTCTTTTTGACTTCTACGTATTGATAGAGTTCATCCATTCTTATTTTAAGTAATTCTGGACGAATTTTAGTTCTTCCATTTAAACCATCAATCCATTGACTTAAAACAATTCCATCATAAATTTGCCAAGATTCTAGTTCTTTCTGAATTGCATTTTTATTTTGTGAAGAGAAATCTTGTACATTGAAAAAACCGGGAATAGTAACGACTTCTCTTCCTAACCTGATCTTTCTTATAATCGATTGAATTTCTAATTTTGATGGAGCCGGTTCGTAGGGTTTAAAGATACTGAGATAAAAGAGATGTCGTTGAAATTTTGAATGCCACCAACAAACTCCACCGTTAAAGAGACCGCCACTATTTTTAATATCAAGTAAATTATGTGGATCGTTTGAAACGACCTTGAGTGTATCAGCTTCATGAAATCGACTACAAAAATCTTCTGTAGTTTGAGGGATAAGTTCTGCCAGTACAGCATGTGAAATTAATAGAAGAAAAATAAATAATTTCATCAATAATCCTTTACTCAATAATTAAATCATTTTCTAATTCATTAGCTGTTGTTTTCTGAGACGGGAAATGTTTGGCCAGTATATCTCCGGTAGATCTAATGGTAGCAAATAGGGCCATCATTAAACTTTCATTTTTTGTTATTCTAATAAAATTATGAATCTCATTATCCCATATCTCATTTCCAATTTTTGAAGTAATCCCATGATCGGCAATTATTTTTATTTTATGTTCAAACTCTGAAATAAAAATAAGTATGCCATTATGATTTTTAGTAAGATGAAGATTGTGTTGCATAAAAGATTCGTAAGCATGTTGAGATACTTTTTGTTCCATTTCAATTGGATCGATAAAAATTCGCTTTAGAGGCGAGAAAGTACACAAAATATAACCAAAAATTAGTCCAGGAATTTGAATCCATAAATAATATATTGGATTGATCAAAGTTAATGGAGAGTAATAAAGGCCTAAAGAAAAGAGAAAGGAGACTAATATCGCTAATTTTAAATGTGCGGCCGTATAACTAGAGCTAGACTGAACAATCATCGGTACTATTTCACAAGCAGAAAGAGCTTCTTTTTCGGTTATTAATTTTTTTATATCTAGTTTCTGAGCATCTGTTATTTTCATTTATTACTCCTTACCAATCGCCTGAAGATCCACCGCCAGAAAATCCTCCACCGCCGCCAGACCAGCCACCGCCACTACTGCCACCACCAAAACCACCACCACCGTAAAATCCACCACCACGTCCCCCTGGTCCTCTCGGGTTATTAGGTAGAATAAATCTAAGAAAAAATATCAGAATGGCAATTATAAAAAAGACTAGTGAGGAACTGGCTTGACGCTGATGACGAGGTTTTACTTGTTGACCTTGAAATTTTAAGTTAAATCCCAATGTTTTTGCCATGAGATCTAGACCTAAAGCAATTCCATTATCATAATCTTGATTTTTAAAAAATGGCTTAACTTCATCGATTATATGTCTTGCTTTTAAATCTGTTAAATCACCTTCTAGTCCACGACCAACTTCAATTCTCATCTTGTGTTCTTTGACTGCAATTAAAAATAAAGCAGCTTTATCATCACCTTTTTTACCAAGTTTCCATTGATCAACTACTTTAATTGAATATCCTTCAATTGTTTCATCATCAAGACTTGGGATTATTAAGACTTGAAATTGAATACCACTTTCTTGGTTGAGAGAAAATAGACTGGAACTAATAGCAGCTCTTCCAGTATCTGAAAGTAGTAATGCTGAATCAACAACTGGCCCTGTCAACGAAGGAACTTCCCTTGCAGAGAGATTTGCAAGGGTTAGTATAAAAATTAATATAAATTTAAATAATGTCACTAGAACTTCACTTCAGGTGCATCTTGAACCTTTTCTAAGTTTTCGACTTGAAACTGAGGTTTTTTATCATGATGAAGAAAAATACTATTATACCAAGATGTAGGTGGAACAGTGACTAGATTATTAAATTCTTTAATTGCTTCAATATATCGATTACGTGCAACAGTGATTCTATTCTCAGTGCCTTCTAGTTGCGACTGAAGATCTCTAAAATTCTCATTTGCTTTTAGATCAGGGTATTTTTCAACCACGACCATTAATTTTGATAGTGCTGAACTTAGACCTTGTTGAGCTTGTTGGAATTGCTTCATATTTTGTTCAGTTAATTGATTAGCATTTATATTCACTTTTGTGGCATTTGCCCTGGCCTCTACAACACCTTTTAAGGTTTCTTCTTCATGTTTTGCGTAACCTTTAACCACATTAACTAAATTTGGGATGAGATCCGAGCGTCTTTTATATTGGTTTTGAACCTCGGCCCAGCTGGCATCCACCTGATTCATTGCAGTTGGAATACTTTGCATACCGCAAGAGGATAGAATTAAGGAAATTACAATTACTTTTAAATATTTCATTTCGACTCCTTGAAAAATAAATTATACTGACAATTATGCTTAATCCTACTGTAAAGAATTCTAAAAGTGAACTTCTACTTCCAGTCGCTAATATGAATATGTGTTTAGCTGCTATTCATAATGGAGCGGACGCTATTTATGTGGGAGTACCAGAATTTAATGCACGTGGAAGAAGTGCTGATCTTTCAATTGAAGAACTAAAAGAGATGATCCAGACATGCCACCTCTACGGCGTAAAAGTTAATTTAGCTTTTAATATTATTATCTTTGAAAATGAATTGAGGGAGGTAGTTGATTTATTAGGTCAACTTTTGCTTTTGTCACCTGATGCATTTATTGTTCAGGATATTGGTTTGGCCAAAATAATTCGTCAAATGTCACCAACACAGATTATTCACGGCTCAACTCAGATGACTGTCACCAATCACGAAGCGATGACTTTACTAACTGATTTGCAAATTAAACGTTTTGTTCTCGGCCGTGAAGTCAGTATGGCCGAGATGAAGGCCATAAAAGAGAGAACTGAAAGCGAATTGGAAGTATTTGTTCATGGTGCTTTATGTGTGGCCTATTCAGGACAATGTTTTACCTCTGAAAGTATTGGAGGACGTTCGGCTAATCGTGGCCAATGTGCTCAAAGTTGTAGATTTGAATATGATATGGTTGTGGATGGACACAAAATTGATCTTGAAGAAAAAAAATATTTAGTATCTCCAAAAGATCTTTGCGGGATAGAAGAAATTCCTGAATTGATAAAAATAGGTATAGATAGTTTTAAAGTAGAAGGAAGATTAAAAACTCCAGAGTATGTGGCAGCGGCAGCAAAAAATTATCGAACTGCTCTTAACAACTCTACAGCAAAGTTAAATCCAGATGAAATAGCTGCAGCAAAAAAAGAATTAGGCCTTACTTATTCAAGAGGATTTTTTTCTGGCTGGCTTCATGGAGTAGACCATCAAATATTGGTTGATGGAACATTTGGAGCACATAGAGGCGTTGAGATCGGTACAATCAAAGAAGTGCGAGATCGTAGTGTCGTAGTTCTAACCACTGAAATCTTAAAAAAAGGAGATGGAGTTCTCTTTGCGACTACAACAAAAGCAGGAAAGAAAATTGAGATAGGTGGTAAGGTTTACAATATTCAACCGTTAAAAACAGGCGAAGTTGAATTATCTTTTTCTAGAGATTTTAACTTATCAGGACTTCAAAAAGAATTTAAATTATATCTAAACCATGACGATCTTGTAGAGAAACAATTAAGTAAATCCTATCAAGACAAAAATTTAAAAAAAAGAATTCCTCTCTCGTTTATGGTTGAAGCTGATCTTCATTCTCGTCTCAAAGTAAAAGTAACTGATGGTGAAAATACAGTTGAAGTATTAAGTTTATCTATTTTAGAGAAAGCAGAAAAAAGTCCTCTAACCAATAAACAAATTAAAGATGAACTCTCATCACTCTCCTCAACATGCTTTATCGTAGATAGTTTTCAAATTAAAAGTGATGAAAACATATTTTTAAATCAAAAAGAATTAAAAATAATAAGAAGAGATGTTGTTGAAAAAATAATGCAACTGAGAATTCAAAAAGTTGTTTATCCAGTTCAACAATACAAATTTAAGCATAATATTGTTACCTCAAAAAATAGTAAATTGAATTTGAATATATTACTTAGAGAACACCAGCAAGTTACTTCTTTGTTAAATTTTGCTCACGAATTAACAGATGTTTTAGGTATTGTTTATTTAGATTTTGAATTTGGTCGTGAATATGAGGCCAGTGTTGAATTACTTAGATCTAGAAATATAAAAGTGGGAATTGCAACAACTAGAATTTTAAAACCCAACGAATATTATAATTTTAAAGTTATTGAACGGGCCAAACCTGATGTGATTCTGTGTAGAAACTTGGGAGCTGTCCAGTATTTTCAAAATTCTTCATTTGAACTACGTGGTGATTTTAGTTTAAATGTGTCCAATTCTATTGCTCATAATTATCTAGTAAATAAAAACCTAAAATCAATTTGTACTTCATATGATTTAAGCACCAAACAATTAGAAGATCTGATTCCCAATTGTGAAAATGGAACGCTAGAAATCACAGTTCATCAATATATGCCTTCTTTTCATATGGAACACTGTGTGTTTGCAGCTTTTTTAAGCAAGGGAAGCAGTTTTAAAGATTGTGGTAAGCCTTGTGAAAAACACAGAGTGGAATTGAAAGATCAGTTCGGTAACTTACACCAACTAAAAGCAGATCAAGAGTGCCGAAATACCATGTTTAATTCAAAAGCTTTTTCATTTGTAGAAAAAATTAATGTATTTAAAAAATTAGGTGCCAGTATTTTTCGTTTTGAAGCACTTTATGAAAATGAATTTGAATTAAAGGAAAAAATTATTTCTTTAAAAAACCTAATCCAAAAACAGGGCTCTCACTGAGCTTTTGTCTTCGTTTATTGTATTCTTCAGTCGTTTTAACAGATGAATGACCAACGTCTTTGGATATTTTATATAAATCGATGCCATTTTCTAAGGCAGAGCCAATATAGCTTGCTCGTGCCGAGTGAGGTGAGATGCGTGTAGTAATTCCGGCCTTCCTACACCAACTTTTTATCACGTAGTCTACAGATTTTGGATTTAGTGGTTTTAAAATATGTGTTGGATCTAAGGGATTTCTTGATGGTCTAAAAACCCAATCTTCGGGATGTAGTTTTTCTAAATCTAGACTATAGCTTGCTAAATATTCTTGGATAACTTCAAAACATTTAGGATGAAGTACTTTTGTCAGTCTTTTTCCACCTTTTGCTACAATTTCTATTACATGATGTTCTTCTTTTTTTACAATATTTTTGATTTTAAGATTAATTAACTCAGCTTTTCGAATACCAGTTGTAAATAAGGTGTAGATAATCGCTTTATGAAGCAGTCCAGGGCCATGTAATTCATCAACTAAAGCTAGAAGTTTAGAGATCTCTTCGTCACTTAAATCGTTTGTCGCATTTTTAACTTCTTGTCGTGGGCGTTTTATAGATGAACAAGGATTATATTGAATAATTCCTTTTTCGATCAGAAAATCAAAAAAACTTGATGCAGATGCCAGTTTTCTGTTAATAGTTTTGGGTGCCATTTCATTATCAGTAAGCCAATTTCGAAAAGCGACGAGATGTACACGCTCAATCTGTACATAGCTAGTAACTTCTTGAAAATTATCTTTAAGAAATTCAAATAACTGAAGTAAATCTATCCGATAAGATTTACGAGTATGAGGAGATTCAAAATTATGGAAAAATTCATATTCTAACTTATAGTCGAATGAATTTTTATTTTCAGATAAATTAGGGGCTAAAATTGTTCTCTTTACAATATTATTCATACAACTATGATTATATTAAGAAAAAATTTTTATAGATAGGGGAAAATTTTTATGGCACTTCCTGAAGTAGTAAAATTTTTAATACTCTTGGAGTCACCAATCGCTGATTCTGGTAAGTGGCAAAATTTTGTTTATGAGTCTAAAGAACTTATAAAAATGATAAATACACTTGAAACCCGAGCGGAAGTAACAGTTACTGATAATTTTGATAAATTTCTAAATATTTTATCGAGAACACGAATAGATTGTTTTGTTTTTGATTGGAACTATAAAGAATGTGATATCTTGGCCCTTATTGGAAAAATAAGAAAAAGTACAAATTTTAATAACTCTACTATGATTGTCCTTTCAGACAAAAAAGATGCTGTTAATCCAAATCAATATTCAGTATTAAATATTAATATGGCCGTAAGTCGTCCAATATTCTTTGACAATTTTACTAATGAATTGAAAAAATATTTAGAAAAAAAATTTGCTAAGCTTATTCCCGAACACTATAACGTATTAATTGTTGACGATATCCCTGAGATTGTTGAATTAATTGAAGGTTATTTAGGTCGATTAGAGCATAAAAATATTACAAAGGCCTATACGGTTGAAGAGGCCAAAAAACTTTTTGAAACTCAAGATTTTGATCTCATGATACTTGACCAAAATTTAGGTGATGGTACTTGTTATGATCTGATTAGATACCAGCGAATATTCGAGAATAGACCAAGATTGATGAATGCTTTAGTCATTGTGATAACAGGCACAAACTCAATTGAAAATACAATGAATTTAAGAATGAATCAAATTGATAATCAAATTATTAAACCCTTTGATTTTTTTGAATTTCAAGAAAAATTAACTTATGCGCTTGTAAATTATAAAAAGCTTTAATTCAATGTATATTTTACACTCTTTGACATTTTGATTCTGTAATTTGCTATAGATAAAATATGCATATTAAGTCAGTACTTATATTAATAATCCTTACTTTTTGCCTACAAGTTTTTGGTGACGATTTCATCAATTCATCAATCTCTAATGATCCGTACCTTTCCAGAGAAAAATTAATAAGTATTTATATAAATATTTGCAAGAAACAAGTTCCTAAAAATGAAATCTCTGAAAATATTAAAGTTATCTATCAAGTGAATAGCTTAAGTTTTAGCTATAAAAAAAATCTAACAGATATTGAGTCTATTTCAAATGTTCAGATGAATAAAAATTGTGAGGTAATTGATAGTTTTAATACTTATTACGATTCAAATTATAAACCTATTTTGCGAGTTAAATTTGATGGTAAGGGAAATAGAATTAAAATTGTAAAAATGAAAGAACCTGTAATTGACTTTAATATGATGACGAATGCAGAAGCTTTACCAATTGGAATCATCGATACAGGAATTGATTATAATCATCCCAAGCTCTATCAAAAAATGCGGCCATTTATTGGTCTTGATTTATATAGTCATGATAATCTTCCCTATGATTATACTAATAATTTTTTAAACGAGTTGTCGGGGCAACATTACTCACATGGTACCGCCGTTGCTGATTTAATGGGAAGAGATTTAAATGTAAGAATCATTCCCGTTCGTGTTGCTTCAAATGTTTCTGCAACAGGTGAAGGAATCGAGTTCCTGGCCAAACAAGGAGTTCGAATTATAAATTTAAGTATGGGTACGTCGAAAAAATCGGAGTGGACTTCATATTTAAAAGCAATAAAAAATCATCCAGAGATTTTATTCATTGTAGCAGCAGGTAATGATGGATTAAATATTGATAACGAACTCACATATCCAGCTTCGTTTAAAATAGAAAACCAAATTGTAGTGGCCTCGGTTAATTCCACAGGAGAGTTATCTAGCTTCTCAAATTTTGGAATTAATCATGTTGATATTGCTGTTTTAGGCGAAGAAGTTCCAGCGGCTGAAGCAGGAGGTGGTTTTTGGAAACCTAGTGGTACTTCTTTTTCAGCACCACAATTATCAAGGCTTGCGGCTAAAATTTTGATTAATAATTTATCGTTTTCAACTCAAGAACTGAAAGCTGAAATTTTGACTTATGCCAAGATTACTCCCAATTTAGCTGATAAAGTAAAATATGGATTTATAAGTACAATTACGCCAACAGAGCAGACTGATAAAGCAGAAAATAATACTGATTCACTTATTATTCTTCCTAATTTTTACTATTTGCATAGCTTTGAATTTTTGCAATTGCCTCTGACGGCCCCATGATAATCATATGGTCATCTTGATTAAGTCGGGTATTGCCTTTTGGATGAAATTCAAAATTTAGTAATTCGCCACTTCTTCTAATACCAACTACAATAACATTTACAGATTTCATTAGATCAGAACTTAATACTTGTCCAATTAGATTAGATCCAGAATTTATTTTGACATCTACTATTTCAATATGTTTTGCTCTAACATCCTCAACAATATCTATAAAGTCTGCAACATGTGGATGAGTTACTGCTTGAGCAATACGGAGTCCTCCTAGTTCATATGGGGCGATTACTCGATATGCACCTGCCATTTTCAATTTTTTAATATTTTGAGAATCTAGGGCCCGAGCAATAATAACTAATTTGTGATTTAATTCCTTGGCGCTCATAATGATAAATGCATTACTCGCATCATTTGAAACGACAGTCACTAATCCCTTTGCTTTTGCAATTCCAGCTTTTTTTAATATATCTTCATCTGAAGCATCACCTAAGACGCAAAGAATTCCATCTTGTGACCATTTTGTAAGAAGTGATTCATTATTATCAATAACAATGAATTGAGTTTTTGTTTCTTTTAAGTATTGTGCAATTACTTGACCAGTTCGGCCGAAGCCAGCAATTATATAATGCCCAGAAAGTTGTTTGATTTCATGATCCATACGCATTTTTCCCCAGATGTGATTTAATTCACCCTTAATAATTAATGATGTTAAATGTGAAAGTGAAATGGCAGCAACTCCAAATCCTGAAAAAATGAGAAAGATGGTAAACACTTTTCCAGATTCAGATAGTGGCCCACCAACTTCTCTGAAACCAACCGTTGTTATAGTTATCACAGTCATAAAAAGTGAATCGAGTAAATTCCACCCTTCAAAAAATTGATACCCCACAGTGCCCACGATGAGTACAACTAGAAATGCTAATAATAAATATATAGGTTTAATTCTTTCCATTTTTTTAAGATTATATATTAAGTCTTTTTATATACCAATGACTTAAGTGCAAGAATTGCATTTCCATCATATCTTCCAGCTAGGCTGGTTTCAATATGTTTAATGGCATCTACTGCTGAAAGAGGTTCTTCATTATTCGGGCCAGGAAATGCAAGATTTACAAATTGATTAGATAGTTGCAGTATTTTAGAGAGAGGGTGAAGATGCTTTCTACCAATTCCACGAGGAAAACCTAGCCCTGCAATATCCTCATGATGCTCAAATACTAATTGACTTACATCCTCAGGGATTCCTTTAATTGAAAATAGGATATCTTGACCTTTTAAAACATGTGACTCTATAAGTTTTCTTTCTTCTGCAGTAAGGAGGGATCTATGTTTATATAGTAACTCTTTGTCGATTTCTTTTTTTCCAATATCGTGGAACATTGAAGCCATTGATAATTTAAAAAAAGCTTGAGAAGACTCAAAACCCATTTTCTTTGCAATCATTACACTATACATAGAAACAATTAAGCTATGTGAGTAGGTATAGTCGGCATTACTATTCAATAAGTCTAATAAATTTAAGTAGTCCTTTGATTCGGATAAAATATTAATACTTAAGTTCACGAAGGTGTTAGCCTCAGCAAATACCTCTTGATCCGTGCCACTGATAAATGCTTTAGCGAGGATTATTTCACCTGTATATTTAAGAAAATTTAATTTCTTTTCCTGTGATACCTTTTTATCATTTTTTAATACGCCTGCTATTTTTAAATTAAAACCAACTAGTTCTGTAAATCCTTCCTTCGTTATAAAAAGTTCTTTTACACCTTTATCTTTGTATTGAAGTATTCTTTCTCTTAAAAGATCCTCACCCTTGTGGGCAATCTTGACAAATTTAGTACCAGATAGTTTTATATAAATATCAAATTCTGCTTGTTTTCCAGATACAAACTCATCAATTGAAATACGGCAATACTCACTTGGGTCTCTCACTGGTAATTTAGATTCATCAATACAAAGTACTTTATTAATTATTTCTATTAGTTCAGCATTTTTAAACGGTTTTGTTATAAATTCTTTAGCACCCAACTCATAAGCAGACTTAGTCTCTAATATCGTGGAAAATCCAGTCATA
>JAVHRK010000145.1:17833-34673 GCA_036171615.1 Bacteriovoracaceae bacterium | reverse complement strand
CCGCTAAGTGATGAAGTCTTAAAAAAACATAATGGAAAAATATTAAGTCACATAACGAACCTCACAGGGTTTTCTAATTTAGCAAGAGTTATTAGAGATAGAATAGGACGCACGAGAGGAGATTTTAATAAATTTATTGAAAGGGAAGATTTCAAAAGAGTTGATAGGACTCTGCTAAACGGATTTGACTTGCCAGAAACAAGCCTTTCTGCCGAAATATTACTAAAGAAAATGATGGATCAGCATATACTAAACGATGCTGTAGACTGGTTAGATGGTTTAAGTTACGAGCAAACGAGACTTGTTGAAGATACCGTTGCGAGATTGCTAGTTGTAACATCCTACTTGGGAGAACCGGAGCTGGTCTTTAATCAATCAAGTGAAATAATTGATAATCGATATAAAGAAAATAATATTGCAAAATTATTTATGGCCCTTGAGAAAATCGTTAATTATTATCCCAATATAGTAAAATATTTTCCTGCAGATGCTAAGCTTATTAACTTAATTAAACCGATTAATACTTTTTTATATTTTGTGACTAATCAATTAAATAATTCAACTGATCCAGCTAAAAACACAATGTATCAAGTATTAAATGACTTTTCACTAATTGCTCAAACATTAATATTTGATGACATAAAAGAAACAAGAATATTAAATAATGAAAATAAAGTAACAAAAGGATTGAACTTAATCATGCAGTTGTTAGGTTCTCCAGAAAAATTGGCCACTACAATGAACACGATTAGAGAAAATTATAATTACATGGATATCTTTTTCACTAAAGGAAATGAAGCATTTATGTCGTTTGGACAAAACATTGGAAGATTAACTTCTGAAATAAAGTTTGATCTGACGCCAGTTAGAAAATATTTGGAATTTACGACAAAAAATTCACTATGCATCCTTGAGGAAAAAGATTGTGTAAAAAATTATCATTATGATGAAATCCCCATATTGCTAAAATATTTGCAGCAAAAGTCAACTGAGGGCGAGTCTAATTTTATGGTAGCTAATAAAAAAATATTTAAAGAAAATCTCAATCAAATAACACAAATGATTGGAGATATATTTCCAGCGATTCGAATCAAAGAAATTAAACAACCATTAATAATGCAAAGGAATTAAATTGAAATATATTGAAATATTAGCGAAATCATCACTGAAGATTGTTAGGGGTGAGTGTGAACTTTCTGAGAAAGACGTTGAAGAAATACCCAAAGGGTTGTTACCTGGTGAATGGGTAATTCTCATTGATAAGACTGCTGGCAAAAAATATGTCGGACACGTCAATCCCTATTCTGAATCTTTTTACAAAATTAAAATAACTAAAGAAGTATCCACTGAGTGGAGACCAGAAAAAAACGAAGGTGAAGTTGCTATTGCAATTATCCGTGAAAACATAACAAAAGCAGTTCAGTTGCGAAAAATATTTACGAGCTATCTTGGTGGGTATCGCGTGGTGTATGGATCTAGTGACAACCTGACAGGTGTCATTATTGACTTATATACTAAATATCTTTTTGTACAAATAAATGTTGCTGGAATCGATAGGTTTCGAAAAGAAATTGCACAAATTCTTACTGAAATATATCCTGAAAAAAAAGTTCACTTCTTTGACAATCCCCAATACCGAAAACAAGAGGTTTTGCCTATATATGAAAACGATGAAATTCAAGATGATTTAGAAGTAGATGAAAATAAAATAAAATATATAATTTCTAAAAAAACACTTCAGAAAATTGGGTATTATTATGATCACAGAGAGAATAGACAAAAATTATTAACTACTTTGTTGAAGTTGGATATAAATAAAGAAAAAGGGTTAGATTTATTTTCTTATGTCGGAAGTTGGGGGCTTCACCTTCTAAAAGGTGGTACTACTCATGTCGATTTTGTTGACCAAGGAAATATGGCCGAAGATGTTGCAAAAAATTTACAAATAAATAATTTTTCAACACGGGGGATTTTCTTTAGAAGTGATGTATTCAAATTTCTAGATGATGCTTATAGTTCCAATAAACGATATAATATTATTGTTAGTGATCCGCCTGCATTTGCAAAGAGTGAAAAAAATAAAAATACCGCAATAGTTGGGTATGAAAAATTACATCAGAAAGCATTACGGTTGCTGGAAGATAATGGTCTTTTTGTAGCTGCATCTTGTACGCACTATGTAACTCATGATGAATTAGATAAAACAGTACAATTATCTGCCGCCAAAAATAATCAAAAAGTTCAATTATTAGATATTGGAATACAGGGATTTGACCATCCTGCAAAAGGGTTTACGGATAAGGGATTTTATATAAAATATTTATTATATTTCGTCACAAAAAGTTAGATAGGAGTTACTGAAATGAGCAATGAACTTAGAGAGAAAATGAAAAATGCACTTACAGAAGCTAAGGGTGTAATTTTTGGGCAAGATAATTTGCTTGACGCAATTATGGCCGGACTTGTGTGCGAAGGTCACTTATTGATAGAAGGGATGCCAGGTTTAGGTAAAACTCTCTCAGTTTCAACAATGAGTAAACTTTGTGATTTGTCCTTTAAAAGAATTCAATTTACGCCAGACTTATTACCGTCAGATTTAATAGGTACAATGATTTATTCACAGAAAAGTGAAGATTTTAGTACTAAGTTCGGGCCAATTTTTACTCAGATCTTATTGGCCGATGAAATTAATCGTGCTCCTGCAAAAGTACAAGCTGCTTTGCTAGAAGCAATGGCGGAAAAACAAGTTACAATTGGCGATGAAACTCACCGTCTCTCCTCTCCATTTGTTGTATTGGCAACACAAAATCCTATAGAACAAGAGGGAACATATAATTTACCAGAGGCCCAGCTTGATAGATTTATGATGAAAGTAAATGTGGATTATCCATCATTTAATGCAGAAAAAAGTATTCTTGATTTGAAAAGGAACTCTCAAGATAGTTTAAAAGCTGTTCTTTCAACTGATGATCTCATTTCTGTTCAAGAGACTGTCGAAAAAATCTATGTTGATGAAAAAATAAAAGATTTAATCGTAAAAATTGTACATGCAACCAGACCTAGTTCTGAGTTTTTTAAAAAAGAATATAGTGGAGTTATATTATCTGGTGCTTCTCCTCGTGCAGTAATTTGGCTTTATAGAGTTTCAAAATACATGGCGTTTATGGAGGGTAAAGAGTTTGTTAATCCAGATCATGTCTTAAAAATAATTCCAAGTGTACTCGGTCACCGATTAATATTAAGTTATGAAGCTGCAATAGATAATTTGAAAGCTCCAGATGTTGCACTGAAAATTGCAAAATCATTGGTTTAATTAGGAATTTATGAATATCGCAGAAGTACGAAAGGCCGTTGGAAAATTAAGGGCCAGTATTTTTAAAAAAGCAAATTCTCATTCAATTGGAATGTTGAAAACAAACTTCAAGGGTTCGGGGTTACAATTTAGTGAGCATCAAGTTTACACCCATGGAGATGATGTTCGATTTATTGATTGGAAAATTTTAGCAAAAACAGGCAATCCCTATATCAAAACATTTAATGAAGAGAGAAATCTAGAAATTGTTGTTGTTATTGATGCTAGTTCTACGATGCTTAATGGATTTGAAGGGGTCTCTAAACTACAAGCATCTATTGAGATCTGTTGTTTATTATATTTATTGGCCAAGGAAACAAATGACTATGTACATGCAATTATTATTTCAGATAAAATTGTTAATGTGCCCAAAAAAACTGGAGAGGAAGGGATAACATATTTAATATCCATTTTAGAAGAAAATAATATTTTAGATAAAAATGGAAAAGTAAACCTAGGACGCGTAATAAACGAAGATGTTGATAAAGTACAAAAATATATTTCAATGATGAAGCACTTAAACAGAAAAAGAGAAATTGTTCTCTTGTCTGATTTTAATGATTTTATTGAAATAGCATCACTAAAAAAGATTTTATATAGGTCAAATGTTCATTGTTTTCAAATTATCTCGCCATTGGACGAAGCTGAAAAATTACCTTATTCGCTTTTTACATCAAACAAAACAAACAAAACAGGCAGTTTAGGGATGTTTGATTTAAGTGGAAAAAAAGAATTAACTAAAGAGTTTGGTAAAAGGTTTAAACAATTAAAAGTACAGGAGAAATATTTAGATCATTTCATTAAGGAGATGATGTGAATAAATTCTTACTACTATTATCTCTTATTGTATTTTCTTCAGGAGTTTTTGCTGAAATAAATTCACAAATTCATATCTATCCTGAAGTAAATGGATATATACAAGGTGATATTGTAAATATTGAGTTGGAAGTTTACCCAATTGAAAATCTTTCTATCGATGAATTTAAAAAGATTGAAGGATCAACTCTTTATAAGGCACTTGAAGTTACCCAGATTAATTCTATTGAAAAATCTGAAAATAATGCAGATGTTGTAATTATAAAAGGGTTGGCCGTTGTTATTGCAGATCCAACGGGAATTTCATCTAGTATAAAGTATTTTGGAACCGACATTTCATTGCCTGCAATTTCATTTAAATTTATTCCATTAAAAAACAAAAACAAAGACTATTACATTTTAAATCAAGCTGGAATATCGGCAAAACAAATTTGGTTTTGGTTCTTGCTTCCAGTGTGTATATTAATTATTTTTATTGGAAATAAGTTAAATAATAAGAATAAGATAAAAAAAGAACTTGCTGAAAAAAAGAAGAAATTCAATCAACTTTTTCAGAGTGCAAGCTCGAGAAAAGATTACGAAGTAATATATAATTGTAAAAAAGAATGGTTAGAAGTTTTAACTAACGAAACCAACGCCTATAGAGAATATTTTCTTGTAATGGAAAATCATCAGTATAAAAAAGAATGGAATGACGAAGATATAAATGAAGTTAAAAACTTCTTTGATATTATTCGAGGAAGTTTCTTATGAGTTTTGAATTTCAACACCCATTGTTTGTTATTATCGGTATAGCTGGACTGATCTTTTGGTTAATTAGCTTTTTCTATATTTTTAAGAAACCTCAAGTCTATATACCCAAAAAATACAGAATCCAAGGTTTGCCTTATTTAAGAATAATGCTTTTTATAATGGGCCTTGTTGGATGGTTATATATTAGTTTTGCTCTTATGGGCCCAAGGCGGCCGATGGGACTGGATAAAAATACAATCGAAGTAAACGATATTTATATCGTCTTAGATTTATCTCGTTCTATGCTCGCTGAAGATTTAAAACCAAATCGTGTTGAGGCCGCAAAACAAAAAATCCATGATTTTGTTGCCTTATTTCCTAAAGATAGAATAGGTGTTGTTATCTTTGCAGAAAAAGTATTTACCCTACTCCCACTGACAACCGATTTAAATCTTATTACTAAAATGGTTGATCAAATAAAACTTGGCCCGCTTGGTGATGGTACGAATATTGGAGATGCATTAGCTTTAGCAACTGGGCGACTAATACAATCATTGGCAAAAAATAAAGTAATTATTTTATTAACAGATGGTGTAAGTAATGTTGGTGCATTAACGCCAATCCAGGCAGCTGAAATGGCCGCTGCTCAAAAAATAAAAATATACACCATTGGTATCGGTGGAGATAGAGATGCAAGAATTCCTGTCGGGCCCAATATGTTTGGCGTGCAAAGGTATCAAATGATTCCTGGTGGAAGTGTTGATGCAAAAAGTTTAAAAGAAATCTCTAGTATGACCCACGGGCTTTCGTTTATGGCCGCAGATAATAAAGCATTGCAAAATGTATTAGGAGAAATCAATAAACTAGAGAGAACAGAAGTAGAGCATTCGGGAAAAATAATTTATGAAGAGTTATATTTTAAATTTCTATTAATTGGAATAGTTTTGTTTCTATTTTGTGAACTTTTAAGACGAGTGGCCTTAAAGGAAGGAACATGAGTTTTGTAAATATTCATTATATTTATTATATTTTAATCACATATATAGTTTTTATATTAATAATTTATATGAAAAACCAAGGATATTTTAAATGGATAAAAACCTACTGGTTTTTAGAGCAGAGTAATTGGAATAAATTATCAAATTTAATGTATGGGCTTGCAATGTTTTTATTTTTAATTTCATTGCTTGATTTGAGAGGTCCTGAAACTAAAGTGCGAACAAGTTTGCCTGACCAACGAACAATAATCATTCTTGATACTTCTTCAAGTATGCTTTGTGAGGATGTTAGACCAAGTCGTTTTGTAAAATCATTACAACTAGCAAGACATTTTGTAAAAAATGCGGCCGGACATCAAATCGCAATAGTACTGTTTTCGGATTTACAAAAAAGACTCATTCCGTTTACTGATGATATTGATCTTATTGATTCAAGGCTAGCTGCTCTCGAAAAAACCAATACAGTTTCTGGCGGAACTAATATATCACAGGCCATCACCGAATCAGTTAGTTACTTTGAAACAGATCTCAAATCTAGTTCAAAAAACGAAAGTGGTGGTAATATTTTAGTTTTTACAGATGCGGAAGAAGGAGATGATAATTTTAAATTAGAATTATCTAAAAACATCAACCTTGGGATAGTCGGAGTAGGTACGGCCAAGGGGGGCACAATCCCGTTGCGATGGGATGATGGAAGCTATAGAGGGTATAAAACAACTCAGGGACAAAATGTAATAACTCGCCTTGACGAAAATTATATAAAATCAATTGGTAAAAATGTTAAGAATTTTAAATATTGGATAGCTAATTCATATTCTATGCCGACAGAAGAAATAATGAATTTTTTCAGGTCCACTTATAATCTTAAAAATAACAATGGAGATATGCGTATACGGCCAGTGTATTCCTATTTTATCTTGATTCCAGCGATTATTATTTATTGTTTAGCTGTTTTACTTGGCAGAATTCGTTCTTTTAAAACAATTCAATCAATACTTGTAGTGATCTTAATGTTTGGAAGTTTAAAAGCAGAGGAAGTTAAACCAAAACTTTCGCCAAAGCTCAATAATGAACTTGTGAAAATCCAGGAAGGAAAGGCCAGTAGGATAGAAATCCTAAAAACAGCAGAAGATTTATTAATTGAAAAACAAGATGCTAAAGCGGCCGAATTGTACTCGGAATATGCTAAAAAAAATGACGAAGAAGCCATTAGATTTAATCAAGCAACTGCATTATTAAAAAATAGAAAGTTAAACGAGGCCATGCCGATTGTCCAAGAGTTAATGAAAAATTCTAAAAATGAAGACTTGAAAAATAAAATGAGAAGCAATTTGTCTGTTTCCTTAGTGAACGAAAAAGAAAAAAAAGAACAAGAAAAGAAACAAGACGAAAAAAAGAAAGAAGATCAAGATAAAAAAGACGAGGAAAACAAAAAAGACAACAAAGATAATAAAGACAATAAAAATAATAAAGATCAAAAAAAGAATCAAGACGATAAGAAAGATAAAAAAGATGGAAAATCTTCAGTAGGTCAAAACGAAAAAAACGAGAAAGGAAGTGGCGAAAAGAAAGAAGAAAAAGAAGAAAAAAAAGACGATAAAAAAAATGAGAAAGATAAAGAAAATCAGGATCAGGAAAAACAAGAACAAAAGCCACAGAACTTAGAGCAAAAGGAAAAAGAAATTGAACAAAAAAGAAGAATGACTAAAACCCCAAGTATGATTAAGCAAATAATGAGCGATGATCGTGACCTTCAAAAAAAACTAATGGATACATCAACAAAAGACAATGGGAATTTAAGGCCCAAGAGAGATTGGTAATATGAAATATGTATTTAAAATTATTTTAATACTTCTCTATTTAACTCTGGCTCAAAGTTGGGCCGGTGATATTGAAACAGAAGTGAATCCGCCAGAACCAGTTAAAAATGAAAGTTTTTTTCTAACATTTAGAATTAAAAATACTGGGAATGATACTCCTGTTATTACTTTTATACCTTCAGGTGCAAAAATTCTCGGTAAAACAGAAGAGGGTGTTTCTATTTCAACAGTTGTGATAAACGGGCGATTTACTACTACTCGTGAGCAAAACTATGTTTATGAATTAGTATCTTCTCAGCCTAATATGGTTATTATACGAAATATAAAAGTTGATATCGGTGGTAAAATCAGCACTCATCCCGATTTGCATATAACCGTTATTGACCAACCAAGGAGAATTCCAGATGCTTTTATGGAGGCACAGGTTTCAAAGACAAAAGCATTTGTTGGCGAGGGTATAGATGTTAACTACTTTCTCTATTTTAAAACATCAATGTCTGCTAATGATGTAAAAGAATTTCCAAAGTTAAATAGATTTATAAAAAGATTTCATCATATAAATGCACCAGTTGAAACTGTCCAATATCATGGCGAAGTGCTTAAAAGAATCTTGGCCTATTCTGCTCGTATCTACCCAGAAAAGCCAGGCACCGCAACAATAGACCCGATGAAAATTTCTGTTCAGATAATACAGAATGAATATAATTCACCTTTTGGTGGCTTTGGCATGGGTTCACAGAGATATAAAAATGTTGATTTGGCCAGCAAGAGCATATCAGTCGAAGTACTTCCCTTACCTTCAGAGAATGTTCCAACTGGATTTACCGGTCTGGTTGGCGAACATGAATTTGTTTTTACTCCTGGCAAAGACAAATATTTGGTTAATGAACCCATAGAATTAAAACTTGAAGCAAGAGGCAAGGGGGCCCTCGAAAAGCTTGAGGCACCAGCGCTTTATATTGACAATGGAATTGAACAATTTGATACAAAAGGTGAGATGACCGAAGTCGGTGCAGATAGTGCTAAAAAAGTTTTTGAATATACTTACTTAGCTCGACAAGCTTTAACCATAAAAAATCGTGAAGTCTCATTGGCATATTTTGACCCTAAGAGTGGAAAATACGTAGAAAAGAAAATTAATATTCCAGGTATTATAGTGAGTGGAGTAGCTTCAACTGGAGCGAGTGGTGAAAGCAGTAACCAAATAAAGAAACCAAATGAAATAAAAAACAATAGTATAGATGATAGTGATTTTTTCTCTCGGTGGTTTAATCGCTCAGCAAATTTACAAAATTCTGATAACGCTATTAATTTAGGGCTGGTATCACCACTGTTTACTTATGGGAATCAATCCAGTGGGCAATGGGTAAACTGGGCCAACTACATCTTGATAGTAGTAATTTTGACTTTATTAATATGGGTACTGACTGGCGATAAAAGTATTCGCTCAACAAATGCAAAATTAGTGGAAATTAAAAAGCATATACAATCTATTAAAAAAAATGGAATTAATTATTCTGATCTATATCAAATTATTAGTGCACTTGATAAAGAAAATATGTTAATCAAGAATGGAGTTTCATTAGATAAGATATTATCAGAAAGCAAAATTTCACCAAAGGCCAAAGAGTATTTTGCTGAGGCAATAAACTCATGTGAGGGTAACGCTTTTGCAAAAGCGAAGGTAGTCAATAATATAAAGTATCAAGAGAAGTATTTTAACGAGTTAATAAAAAAATTATGATTATAGCTAAAGAGATTAATGAATTAAAAGAATTAATAGGCACGAGTAAGGTAAATATTACTATCGGAAATTTTGACGGTGTTCACTTGGGCCACCATGAATTTTTAAATGAAATAAAAAATGCCACATTAAATATTGAAGGGAAATTTATAGTAATAACATTTATTCCTCACCCTGCACAGGCCCTGAAAGGACAAAGCGGATTTTTAATTAATACCTACGAAGAAAGAAGAGAACTCTTAGAAAAAGAAGGTGTTGATTATTTACTAGAAGTTGATTTTACACGAGATTTTAGCTCTCTTACTCCAGAAAATTTTATTGAAAATTATCTTTGTGCATTCCCTAATGTTAATTGTGTTTTTTTAGGACATGATTTTTCATTCGGTGCCAATAAGTCAGGGGATTACCATTTAGCGCAAAAAATATTTAAAGATAAAGGGATACAGTTAATATTGCAAAATGAGTTTAAACTAAAGAATAGTACTGTCTCATCTAGTGAGGTGAGACAGGCGATGATGAAAGGTGATTTGGAGCGAGTGGCGGAATTATTAGGTAGACAATATTTTTTATCTGGAAGAGTTATAAAAGGACAAGGCAGAGGAAAACAGATTGGTTTTCCGACGGCCAATCTTAGATATGATAAAGAGATTATTTTACCATCAAAAGGAGTCTATCTTACCCAAACAAAAATTCACGACATGGTTTATTTATCTGTCACAAACGTGGGGGCCAATCCAACTTTTAATGCTGAAAATGAAATACATGTTGAAACTCATTTATTGAATTTTTCAAGAGATATTTATGGAGAAGAAATCAAGGTTTTCTTTTTTACTAAACTAAGAGATGAGAAAAAATTTCAAACAGTAAATGAATTAGTTGAGCAAATAAAATCTGACGTTCAAAAAGCTGAAAGTATATTTAAATTAAAATGAAATTAGCACTTATTGGTAAAAACATTTCTCACTCACTCTCTCCTGAAGTATACAAAAAATTTCTCGGCGATAAGCTTACACATTACAACCTACTAGATTATCCACAGGCAGATGACATTCCAAAGGCAGTCGACCTTTTAAGTAATTGGGATGGAATAAGTATAACTAGTCCTTATAAAAAGCATTTTCTTTCTGAAAGCAGTCTTGTTAATTGTCCTTTAAGTATACCTGGAATTAATTGTTTACGGATGAGAAACGGAATAGTTGAAGCAACAAATACAGACTTTTTGGCCTTGAAAATATTATTAACAGAACATGAAAACGAATTTTTCAAGAAAAAAATTGTTATTCTTGGTGACGGTGTAATGTCTAAAATAACAGAAATAATTCTTCAAAAATTAGGATTTGTTTACGAAATATATTCAAGAAAACTTACCAGTAATTTTTCAGATTTAGTTTTTCAGAACTGTTTTATTATTAATGCTTGTTCACGAGAATTTGAATTTACTAGTAAAGTATTGGAGAACGTAATATTTTGGGACTTCAATTATAATCTAATAACACACCAAAAAACTCTTCCTTTTATCTGTGAAAAATATATAAATGGTTATTTCTTACTTGAAACACAAGCAAAATGTGCCATAGAGTTTTGGAATGAACCTAACCATCTATAAGTACTTTAGTCCTTTGTATAAATTCCGATAGATAAGTTACTATGTTTAGAAAAGAATTTATGGATGTAATTATTAGTACAGGAATGGTTCCGGTTAAGGACCTAAAGCCGTTATTAATAGATAAAGATCCATTGATTATTTCTGAATTTGAACTTCTGAAATTTCAATTTTTTGATGATGTTAAATTTGCCAAAAATGTAGCTTCTAGTTTTGCATTAACCTATATTGATTTACAAAAAGCAAAAGTACCTGAAAAAACTTTAAAATTTTTAAAGAAAGGCGATATTGCAAAATATAGGATTATTCCAATTCAGCAAACAGGCAGTTTGATTACACTTGCGATTTTTGATCCCTCAATATTAAAGTTAAAAATTGAACTTCAGGCCGTATGTAAGCAAGAAATAGAATTTATATTAACTAACCTATCATCTTGGGAAAATATATATTCTAGAATACCCGATAATATCGAAGATATTCTTGACTCAATAAAAGAAATTAAAACAGAAAAAAAAGATGAAAAACAAATAAATGAAGATGAGATTGGCGAAAGTATTATTAGAGACGTTAATAGATTTTTAGCAGAAGCTTTTGTGAGTAAGGCCTCAGATATTCATATTGAACCCTATGAACATATTTTCAGAATCAGATTTAGACAAGATGGTAATTTGTTTGTAGCAGCTACTCCTTCTAAGGTTATGATGTTGCCTATTATTTCACGGGTGAAAATTTTGGCCAAGATGGATATATCAGAAAAAAGAAAGCCACAAGATGGCAGGATTAGTTTAGAAATTGCCGGAAAGCCAATTGATTATCGTGTATCTTCATTGCCAACTTTATTCGGAGAAAAAATAGTTTTAAGACTTTTGGATTCCTCTAACTTGCAACTAGATATGACTAAGTTGGGCTTTGAAGAAAAGCAATTGGCAGTTTTTAAAGATGGTATTCATCGCCCTTACGGGATGTGTATAGTTACTGGGCCGACTGGATCTGGTAAAACAACAACTTTATATTCTGCTCTAGCAGAATTAAATACGATAGATACAAATATTTCAACAGCAGAAGATCCAGTTGAATTTAATCTAGAAGGTATAAATCAAGTAAATGTTCGAAAAGATATTGGTTTAACTTTCGCAGTTGCTCTAAAATCTTTTTTACGACAAGATCCAGACATTATAATGGTTGGGGAAATTCGAGACCACGAGGTCGGTGAAATTGCAGTTGAGGCAGCACTCACAGGACATATGGTTTTATCTACAATGCATACTAACGATGCACCAAGTACGATTTCAAGACTTATTAATATGGGAATTGAACCTTTTCTCATTGTTGCCTCTCTCAATGTTATTGTTGCTCAAAGACTATGTCGAAGAATATGCACTGAGTGTAAAGATATAGACCCAGATGCAACACCAGAAGCACTTATTACATGTGGACTCTCTGCCAACTCAGCAGCAAAGATAAAAGTTTATAGAGGCAAAGGATGTCAGACTTGTAAGCAAACAGGATATAAGGGTCGAGTTGCAATATATGAAGTATTAGAAGTAACCTCAATAATTAAAGAAATACTACTTCGTGGTGGATCTACTGATGAAATTAAAAGACAAGCGATAAAAGATGGAATGAAAACGTTACGTATGTGTGCTTTGACAAAAGTTGCACAGGGCTTAACAACACTTGAAGAAGCGATTTCAAATTCTTCATCTGACAAAATGTAGGAGAGCAAAATGTCTGACGAAAATTCAATAACTAATGCTGCTGGAACAGAAATGCACCATACTTCAACAGGTAGTGGAGGTAATTCTGATATAAAAATACAACAACTATTCAAGTTGATGATAGAAAATGGCGCTTCAGATTTACACATTACTGTTGGATGTACTCCTGCGATAAGAGTTTCAGGTGAAATTGTAAAAGTGAAAACTGCGCCTTTAACAGATACAGATACAAAGAGAATTATTTATCAAATTTTAACAGAAGAACAAAAAAACACTTTTGAAAAGAATATGGAACTAGATTTTTCATTTGGTATCAAAGGCCTTGCACGCTTTCGAGCTAATGTTTTTTACTCACATGGTGCGCCTGCTGGAGTGTTTCGAACTATACCAACAATAATTCCAGATTTTAAATCACTTAACCTTCCAGAGGTAATGATTAAAATGTGTGATACTTCAAGTGGACTTATACTGGTTACTGGTCCAACTGGTTCCGGTAAGTCTACGACACTTGCATCACTGATAGACTATTTAAACACAAGAAAGAATTGCCACATTATAACCCTAGAAGATCCAGTGGAATTTGTTCATGGCCATAAGAAAAGCATTGTAAATCAAAGAGAGATGGGAACTGATTCACTTAGTTTTTCTTCAGCACTAAAGAGCTTACTGCGACAGGATCCAGATATTGTTCTTGTTGGGGAATTAAGAGATGTCGAAACAATTGAAGCAGCACTTACAATTGCAGAAACAGGACATTTGGTTTTTGGGACATTACATACCAATTCTGCAGTCGGAGCAATTCACAGAATTGTTAATGCCTTCGCGGCCGATAGACAGAGCCAAGTAAGAACACTTTTATCATTTGTTCTTCAAGGAGTAGTCGCTCAGCAATTACTTAAAAAAAGTAATGAAAAGGGACGAGTGGCCGCTTTAGAAATTTTAATACCTAATAGTGGTATTAGAAATCTCATGAGAGAAGATAAAATGCATCAGGTTTACTCTCAAATGCAAATCGGGCAAGACAAATCGGGAATGATTACCATGAATCAGAGTCTTCAGAAGCTTGTAACAGATGGATTAGTGTCATCCGAATTAGCAATGGAATATTCGCCAATTCCTCACGAACTTGCACAAAAATTAGGCATAAAGGAAGAAAAATAAATGTCTACTTATAATTATGAGGGAATCGACGCCCAAGGAAAAAGAGTATCAGGTGAAATAGATGCTTCAAGTGAAAAAGAAGTTAGAAAAACACTTCATGGTCAAAGAATTAGAACTACAAAAGTTTCTCTACCGTTTTCCGAAATTGATTTAGAAAAATGGTTAGAAAAATTTGGAATATATCCAAAATTTGAACCAAAAGTTTTATTAAATTTTACAAAGCAATTATCAATTATGATTAATTCCGGAATTCCTGTAATGCAGGCGTTGGATATATTACAAAAAGCTGAACGAAATCATTTAATGAAAAAAACGGTAAGATATTTAGTTACAGCGATTGGTGAAGGGAAAACTATTGCCGAGGCCATGTTAACACAGAAAGGGTTTGATAAAACATATTGCAGCTTAGTTAAGGCCGGCGAAACTGGCGGTATGTTGGATGGAATTTTAAAAAAACTGGCCACGCATATGGAAAAACAGGCCAAACTAAAATCACAAATTAAATCATCTTTAATGTATCCAACTTTAGTTGTGATTATAGGATTAGGAGTTATTTGGGGGATGATGGTATTCATGATTCCTGTGTTTGTAGGAATGCTAAAAGAAAATAATACAGAAATACCAGCTATAACCCAATTCGTGATGGATCTATCAGCTTTTTTTATAAATTACACAATTTATTTATTACCTGCAATTATTATTGGATTCATTATGTTTTCTTCTTATATAAAAACAAAAGAAGGAAAAATATTTTGGGATAAAACGACAATGAAATTGCCTGTATTTGGAATGATTATCATTAAAGGAAATCTTGCAAGTTTTTCGAGTACATTAGGAACACTATTATCGTCAGGAGTTTCCTTATTAGATGGCCTAGATATCTGTATTGAGGCCATGGATAATGTTGTGATGGCAAATGATATAAGAGAAGTAAAAAAGAAAATTATAGAAGGACAAACGCTAGGAGAGCCTTTATCTAAAATAGAATACTTTCCAAGGCTCGTAACCCAAATGGTTCAAGTGGGAGAGCAAACGGGACAATTAGATGATATGTTAAATAAAATAGCTCAGGTATTTGAAGATGAACTGGATATATTAATATCTGACATGACTAAAATGATTGAACCACTTATAATCGTCTGCCTTGGTGGTGCGATAGGTGCCATGCTAGTGGCAATGTATCTTCCCATGTTTAAAGCGGCAGGGTGACAGATAATTGTGGCACATTTTTTTAAATCATTAATAAAAAATTTATATAAATCGAATGTAAAATCAAGAGGTAATATTTCTCCTTGAGTATTTTTTAAACTTTCCGATATAATACTCAAATAACTTTCTTAGAAAAATTTAAACAAGATCTTAATTCTTGGTTAGGTAGATTTAAGAAAAAAACACTCATCAAGTCTAAATCTTGATGCAAAAAGGAGTTACTCATGAATAAGAAGTTGTTAAATCAATCAGGTTTTACGTTGGTAGAGTTAATGGTCGTCGTTGCGATTATTGGTGTTTTATCAGCTGTAGCAGTTCCGAATTTTAAAAAGTATCAAGCAAAAGCAAAACAATCTGAGGCTAAAATTCAATTGGCTTCAATATATTCAGTGGAAATTGGAACGACTGCAGATTATAATACATTTGCAACATGTTTACTTACTATGGGATATGATAGAACTCCAAGTGGATTTTATTCAATAGGATTTAATGCAGGGTTTGATGCAACTGCTACAAATGCAGCTTTTGCTTCATGTACTGCAGGCACAACATTGGCAGTGCCGGCAGCTGCTCCAGTAGTGGGAGATATAATTTATCTGCCATTTATATTAAAAGCAGCTCTAGCTGCAAATAAACCAAGTAAGAAAGGTGATTTTCCGGCCACTGCAGTTGCGACACAGATTGCATTTAAAGCTGCAGCAGCAGGATCGATTTCAGGGTCTCCTGCTATCGCAGCCAACGTAAGAGATGTATGGACAATTAACGAATCAAAAACTTTAACTAATACAAGTCCTGGTTTCTAGAATCTATTTCATTCCTAGTTTCCTTCTCATTTTAAATGGTAAGGAAACTAGGGATGAAATTTCTTACCTCTTGGCCTGAATGGTGCCCATTTAGTTTGTGCAGAATAAGTTGAGTTATTAAGCAAGTATTTCTCACCATAAAAATCAAAAAAATTACAATTTTCACGATGCTCATTTAAACAACTAAGATCCATTTCAGCTTTGAGTGAATATAAATTTTCTTTTATTTTAACTGCAAAAAATGATGATTGATCTGGAATTTTATCTAATTGATCTTTTAATAATTGAAATGCAATTTCTAGATTTCCATGGAGCCCTTCAATTCTGGCCAGTGCATTTGTCATTCCCAGTGTCGCATTTGGGTGTGTCTTAAGTGCTCGGTAAATTGGATAGGCCGTTTTAAGATCACCAACTTCAAAATAAAAATGAAAGGCGGCATTTTTTAAAAGATCAAAATCATTGGGGTATTCTAGAAGTGCTTTGTTATAAAGAAAAGAAGCACCTTCAAGGTCATCTTTTATGATTGATAAATACGTACCACCGAAAATATAATTCTCATAAAACTTTGGTTCTAAATCACTCATGGTCTTAAATCTTAAAAACATCCACGAATTAAGATCATGGTTCTTATAATGTTGATGGTCGCTTTCTAAAATAGTCGATACCCAAAGTAGAGAAGATATTAATCTTTTTTGACCTAAGTGAAAAAAACTAATTAATTGATTATTAAGATTTATAGAACTGTCTTGACGAGACACAAAGACAATAGGTCGAGTAATTTGGTTGGAAATAAATAAAGATATAGATAGAAAAAAAAGTGCACAAAAAATTAAATAATATTGTTTGAAAAATTTACTAATATTCATAATTGATTATACTATACA
>JAVHRK010000145.1:0-17733 GCA_036171615.1 Bacteriovoracaceae bacterium | reverse complement strand
GAGATAAAATCAAAAATAGGATATTTACCAGAACGTGCTTATCTCTATCCACATTTAACAGGTAGAGAGTTTTTAGAGTATATTTGTGAATTAAGTTCAATTCCTGTCGATACAAGAAATAATGCAATTGAACTAACCTCATCAAAGCTGGGTATTAATCACGCACTTGATCGTTTAATTAAAACATATTCAAAAGGGATGCAACAACGATTAGGATTTGTAAGTTCATTACTGCATCGGCCAGAAATACTAATTCTAGATGAACCACTGTCTGGGCTAGATCCTTTAGGCCGAAGAGAGTTTAAGTCAATTCTGAAAGAATTAAATCAAGAAGGGGTGACAATTTTTTTTAGTTCGCACGTTGTTGCTGACGTGGAAGAGATTTGTAATAAAGTTATTTTTATAGAAAAAGGAAAGTTAGTACACCAGGGCAGTATCGATGAGTTAATTATAAAACACAGTAATGATTTGTATAATATTAAACACCTTTCTCAAAACAAAATAAATATAACTCAAGTTCATGAAAATGAAAAAAATGATAAAATTTTATCATTATTAAATAATGGAGAACAAATTCTAGAAATTGAAAAAGAAAAACCCAATCTAGAAGAAATAATTTATAAAATAAAAAAATGAAAACAATCTACACAGTAACAAAATATACATTTATAGAAGTTTATCGCAGCAAAGTCATGATTGGTTTGGTCTTTATGGCCATTGGACTTTTGCTTATCACTTATGTAGCTTCAGAATTTGCTTTCGGTGCTCCTGCGAAAGTTGCTCTAGATGTTGGATTAGGATTACTTTCACTAGCTAATATTGGAATGGCCATTTTTATAGGTTGCACACTTCTGAATAAAGAAATTGAGCTTCGTACATTATATATGATTTTATCCAGGCCTGTTTCGCGAGCTTCTTTTTTAATTGGAAAAACACTAGGACTTTCCGCAATTTTTTTATTAAATTCTATTATTCTAGGTTCCATTACTATTGGTGTTTATCTCTACCTAGGAGGGCATTTTGAAAGTCTCATGCTTTGGACAGTACTGTTTTCATTTATAGAAGCAGTATTAGTACTTTTGTTTGCTGTCTTTTTTTCATTAATCACCAATACATCTATTTCAGTTATTTGCAGTATCGTTGTTTATATTGTTGGCCAGGCACTTAATGAGACAACAAAACTACTTTTTACCAAGACGAATATTATTATTTCCAGCATACTAAAAGTTGCCAATATAGTTATCCCTCATTTTTATCAATTTAATTTGAAAGATTTTGTTTTATATAGGCAAGATATCTCGCTTGAATATTTGTGGGGAGTTCTTTTCTATGCTTTTAGCTATATCGGATTTATGTATTTTATGATTTCATATGTTTTTAACAGAAAAAACTTGGATTAAAATTGGAAGCTAATTACCTTGTCGTATTTTCAGGTTTGTTTGGACTACTTGTAGGTAGTTTTCTCAATGCACTTATATATCGATTGCCTAGAGAAATTAATATAGCGCTACCGCGATCTAGCTGTCCTCATTGCAAAAAAGTAATAAATTGGTATGAAAATATTCCGGTATTGAGTTTCTTGGTTTTACGAGGAAAATGCTCAGGATGTAAGACAAAAATTTCATGGCAATATCCAGCTATTGAAATATTAACTTGTTTGGCGGCCATTTTACTTGCCCCTACACAAATTTCAGGCCAAGCAATTTTTTTATTTCTATTCTATTTTGGAGTCTTTTCAGCATTTTTAGTACATTTTATTGTTGATATAAAACATCAGATACTACCAGATTCTATTAATATCTATCTAGCTTGTTTATTTTTTGCTGTATCTTTAATAAATCGTCATTGGACATTTTGGTTAATTGGAGCATCAATTGGTATTGGTTTTCCGGCACTTGTAAGTTGGATATTTTATAAACTTCGGGGGCAAATTGGTCTTGGGGGTGGTGATATTAAGTTATACGGGGCGCTGGGTTTGTACCTCGGTCCTCTAGGAATCATTCATAATATCTTTTTGAGTTGCTTCTTAGGGGCGGTAGTTGGTGTAATCTTGATGCTATTTAAAGTAATCAAAAAAGAAAATCCCATTCCATTTGGCCCATTTATTATAATAGTTGGATTTGTACAGATTTTTTTTGATCGCTGGTTTGAATCATGGGTGCGATATATTTCTTGATCAGTGTCGTCTAATAAAGTTATACTTTAACAATGGCTGAAAGTATTTTAGATAAAGTTTCAAATTTCCTATCATTTGGTAGCAATGCAGTTATTGGCATTGATATTGGTTCCTCTATGATCAAAATGGTAGAATTGGAAAAATTTTCTGGAGATAATTATAAAATTTCCAATTATGCTTCTATCACACTAGTGGAAGGGACAATCATAGATGATGAAATTCAGAATGAAGATGAGCTGCTTAAGGCCTTAAGGCTATGTTTAAAAAAATTAAATTCAAAAAGAAAATTTGCATGTATTGGTGTTTCAGGTCCAAGTACAGCAATGAAAAAACTTCAGATACCTCAAGAGTTATCAATTGAGGAGCAGCAAGATCAAGCTGAATGGGATATAGAACAATATTTACCTTTTACACTAGAGGAGGCGAATATTTCATGTAGTCTTCTAAAGGAAAATACAGGTTCAATGTCGGAGTTTTTTGTTGCCGCGGCTAAAAAAATCTTAGTTAATTCATATAAGACAACTATAGAAAAAACTAATTTAAAAGTAAAAATTGTTGATTTAAGTAGTGCCGCTGTATTGAATGTCTTTGAGTTAATATTGGCCGGAAACCTGACAACTCGAAATGCCAATTGGCTACTGTTAGAGATTGGTGCCGTTAAATCAAAGTTTATTGTTTATAAAAATGGATATCTTAATTTTTTTAAAGAAATAAATATTGGCGGTAATACTATTACTGAGGAAATTCAGCGTGCCATGGGAGTTACATATAACGAAGCGCAAAGCTTAAAAACTCAAGGTGACGGAAATGGAAATATACCTGAAGAGGTTTTGGAAATTATAAACCAAGTAGTTTTAACTTTTGTTGCTGAAATAATAACTACTCGTGAATTTTGGAGTAGTTCAACAGGAGATAATGATCTTGATGGTTGTGCCTTAACTGGTGGTGGAGCATTAATACCTGATATAAGCGAGCAATTGGCGGAAGCACTTGAAACAGAAGTGACAACACTAAATCCATTTTCTAAAATGACTTATAATAAGAACATTATAACAGAAAAGATGATAACAGAAATTGCGTATCAGGGTGTTTGCGCAATAGGTTTAGCGATGAGGAGTATCGCTAAATGATTGAGTTAAACCTTTTAGATAGACCAAAAGCACTGAAAATTCCTGTAGTCATGGGAATAGATTTAAAAAAAATCAATATACCCTTATTTGTAATTTCAATGATTGTCTATTTTGTTGTACCAGATTATATAAAATCATATTACGACAACTTGGTTAATGAAGAAGTACAAGTTGAAAAAGGTATCGTTCAGATTAACGCAAAAATTGAAGATGAGATAAAAAAACAAGGAGCTTCAAAAGACGAGCTAGAGCTTTATTCTAAACAAATTGAAGAGGCCAGAGTCCGATCATTACAAATAGATGAGATATTAAAAACTAGAACCAATCCCAAAAAAATATTAGAAGTATTTGCACGTATAATACCAGATGAAGTAAGTTTCCAGTCTTTAAGTATCGATTTAGAAGATAATATTTTAATCAAAGGGGAATCAAATGAATCTCGTGCAATTGGAGATTTTATTGCTGCCTTAAATGATACTCCTTATTTTGGAGGATCAATAACTCCAATAAAGCAAGAAAGTAAGATAGTCACAATCAACGGAAAAGAAACAAATATTGATACATTTGAATTAAAAGGAAATATTAAAAACTACGACATGAGGTTAAAGTAACTGTGAATAAATTAGTACAAAATATTCACTGGGTTATAATATTGTGGAGTCTTTACAATGCGTATACCGTATTTAGTGAAAATTCAGAAAGACCAGCAGAAGCAAAAATCAAGACTGAAACTTCAAGGCAATCATTAGCAAAAAATAAAAAAATAAAAAAAGATTTGGATTTATTTTACAAAAATATTGAAGAAGCAAAAGTTAAAATTCAAAAAGTTAAAGAAAGTATTGAAAAAACAGAACAACTCTTACCAACCTCTATATCAGACAACGAAAATATGAGTTTATTGCGAGAGACAGGGGATGGGCTAAATATAAAAAGAATTGAAATTACACCGGGGCAAGAAGAAGAAAGAGGCTTATTAGTTGCAAAACAGTATACACTTAAGGCCAATGCAACCTATGTGCAATTTCTTGTATTTTTTGAAAAAATATCGGGAAATAAGCGTATGCTAAATATTAGAAACGTCAGTTTACAAAGAACACAAGAAGAACAAAGAACCAGATTTCCTCTACTGGAAGGATCATTTGTATTGGAAGCTTATCGGTTTAACACAAAAAACAAACCTGAAACTCCACAAAATTTAAGCCCCACAAAACAATCAAAAACAAGTGATAAGAAAGTATGAAATTAATAATACTCATATTGCTACTAATTTTGACTTCAAATATCCTTGCCAATGAAGACGGTGAATATTCTTTTATTCACGGAAAAACACAGGTAAAAAATCCGTATGATGTCCGTGATCCATTTAAGCGTAAAGTTTCAAACAGACAGAAATCTCTAAAAAGTAAGGATATAAAAAAGGGTATTTTTGATAATTCAAGTTCTTCAATTGAAGATAAGTATAGTGATAGTATTAAAATTGTTGGTGTAATGATTGGCAAAGAGCGAAGAGCGATGGCCAAAGTAATTGGCGGGAATGAAACATTTATCGTTAAAGAAGGTATGAAGATTGGTCAACACGGCGCAGAAGTAAAGGCCATACTTCCTGGCGGAGTTGTGTTGGTGGAAAAAATAAGAAACGTCTACGATCAAGAAGAATATTTAGAAACAGTTTTGCCAGTCACTGGAAACTAATAAACTCAAGTTTTACATTTATCAATTATTTTTATAATTTTCAAAATTAGTGATATAATTTTATCAAGTCTTCTATATGGAGAATAAAACGTTAACTTAAGGATGAGTTACATGGAAAAAGGAATTTTTCAATTTTTCGTAATATTTACAATATTATTTTCAAACCATATTAATGCAGCTGAGTTAACCGCTATAAATTTTTCACAAAAAGGCGAAATTAGTGAGCTGGAATTTATTTTAAACTCCAATGATGTTGAGGCAAGTAAGTTTCAAATTAAAGAAGATAGACAAATAATTATCGATTTGAGTAATACGAATACCACTGAAAAAGTAATGAGAGCATTTGATACTTCCCAATTCTCAGGCGGAGTTGTCTTTGTAAAAGCATATAAGAAACCCAAATCAGATAAAGATATAAGAATTGCTGTTCAATTAAGAGACAACGTTCGATCAGTTTTAGTGAGAAAACCTAATAAAATAATATTACAAGTTGAAAATAGATTTGGTGTTTTTTCACAAAAACAAGCAGAAGAAGGAAAAACAGAAAAAGAAACAACAACAGCTAATTCGGCACAGATTGCAGCTAAGCTTAATACATTACAACCAGACTCCATTGAAGACGTTTTGGAAAATATTATTCAATCTGGAAAAAAGAAATATATAGGTAAAAAAATTACCATGAATTTAAGAAATGCAATACCAGCAGAAATTTTAAGAATGATCGCTGATAGTGTTGGGTTTAATCTTGTCATGAGTGATGAAGTAAAATCAGCTCCACTGATATCATTGAATCTAGCGGATACACCCTGGGATCAAGTATTAGATACCGTTCTTGAAATGAGTAAATTGTCAGCAAGGAAAAATGGCGTAATTCTGATTGTTCACACATTAGAAACAGCTATGAAAGAAGAAAAACAAAATAAAGAAGCGGCAGCACTGGCAGCTGAAGTTGAACCTATGCTTAATAGAATATTCCCAATTAGTTATGCAGATCTAGCTTCTTTAGAAAAAATACTTAAAGAATACACTACAGAGAAACGGGGTAAAATTAGTGTTGATATTAGAACAAATTCTTTAATTGTTAAAGACACAGCAATTAATATTGAAAAAATGAAAAAAATGATTGA
Source organism: Bacteriovoracaceae bacterium (assembly GCA_036171615.1). Taxonomy (GTDB): domain Bacteria; phylum Bdellovibrionota; class Bacteriovoracia; order Bacteriovoracales; family Bacteriovoracaceae; genus Bacteriovorax. The sequence continues at coordinate 11,608 of JAVHRK010000145.1, read as the reverse complement.
ATTATTAGATACGCAAACACCGCAAATATTAATTGAGGCAAAGATAGTTGAAGTTTCAGAGAAATATTCAAAAGAAATAGGCCTTGGAAAGGGACTTAGTTTTGGATATGATCCATTTTCTGCCAGTGCAGCCGCGACTCCGAATGCCGGATCATTTGCATTTAGTACGGCACCAGATTCGAGTCGTGCTGTTTTTGGATTAAATATATTGAAATTTAATCACTTAACAGGTTTAGATTTTAATTTAAAGCTGATGGAAAGCGAAGCAAAAGCAAAAATAATTTCAAGTCCAAAAATAATTACTAAAAATAATGTTGCAGCAACTGTAGCACAAACTGAAATATCTTATTATCCAGAGACAACTCAGTCAGAAACTGCTGGCGGCCCAGTTACTCAAATATGGAAACCGCAAAATAGTGATCTCAGTTTAAATGTAACTCCACAAGTTACTAATGAGGGATCAATAAATTTAAAAGTAGATGTTAAAAAAGGTTCGTTAGCAGCTCAAGCTCAACTAGGCGCTCCAAAAGATGAAACAAGTAGAAATGTTAAAACAGAAGTACTTGTTGATAATGGATCGACTGTTGTCGTAGGAGGAATTTATACTTATACAACGACTGAGAGTCATTCTGGTATTCCATTCTTAAAAGATATTCCAATTGTTGGATGGCTTTTTAGAACAAATTACAACCCCACAACTGACAAGAAAGAACTTATTATATTTCTAAGTCCAAGAATTATTAACCAGGAAGAAGCTGGGCTTGCAGACAAAGGCTAATATAAATGGAAAAAGAAAATAAATTACTTTTTTCATCACTATTTTTAAAGTATCAAGCAGATTTTGAAAAAAATCCAAAATCTAGAGTTTTTGCTCCATTGGCAGAAATTTATAGAAAAGTTGGTATGACAGAAAAATCGATGGAGATTTTATCTCAAGGTTTAAGGTTTCATCCTACATATTTGATGGGTTATTTGGGATTGTCATTTTGCTATTATGATCTAAAGCAGTACAGTTTAGCCTATACGACTCTCAGACCATTTGTAGAGGAAAATAGAGATAATATAAGATTACAGAAATTATATTCAAAAATTTGTATCGCTATGGCCAAAAAAGATGAGGCCTTAGAAACTTTAAAATATCTTCTTTTTATAAATCCTCGAGATAGAGAAATAGCAAATGATGTTCAAGAATTAGAAAGAGAATTAGAAAAATTATCAGAAAATATTCATAGGCCAATTCTATTGGTTGATAATAGTCCTGTAGATATCGAGGACGACATATCTTCCTTTCAAATTGAAAAACTAATAAGTGTACCTAAAAACGATTATGATGATTGGGTGTCCGTGAATTTGGGAGCAGCTGAAAAAGAAGAACCAGTACTGGTCGAACAACTTAATGAAGAACCTGAAGAAATAATATTAAAAGCAAAACCAGAATTAAAGATTATTGAACAAGATAATTCACCAGTTGTTACACATACATTAGTTGATTTATATTGCGGACAAGGCCATCTAGAAAAAGCGCTTGAAGTATTAGAAAAAATTCTCATACTAAATCCAAACGATAAAAGGACAATTGAAAAAAAATTCGAAATTCAAAAACTTATTTCTCCCAAAGAAGAAAGATCAACAATAGTTGAAGAACAAGTGCACACCAAGACTGAAGAAGCAGGTCGAAAGCAACTAATGGATTTAATAGATGAACATGTAAATATTGATGAAAAAATAATTCCGCCACAAAAAAATTTAGTAGGCTTGGAAAAAAAATATAAAATGTTTTTGAAGAAAATTCATAAAAGAGCACTAGATTATCAAGCTCGTATTTGATAACTTGAATAAATGCAAAATAAAAAATTTCTTATTATAAATGGTCCCAATTTAAATATGTTATCAAAGAGGCAACCTGAAGTTTATGGATCAGATTCGCTTGATGAAATAATTAAATATACCGAGGAAAAAGTTCGAACAGAAAATATTTCCTTAGAATGGTTTCAGTCAAATATTGAAGGTGAAATTATTACGAGGATTCAAGAAGCATATGAATCTGGACATTATTTTTGTGTGATAATCAATCCGGCCGGGTATACCCACACAAGTGTAGCGATTTACGACGCATTACTTCTCTTAAAATGTCCAATAATTGAAGTCCATTTAACTAATACAAATAAAAGAGAAGAATTTAGACAGAGCAAATTGACGTCTAAGGCAGCTAGCGCCATAATCGAAGGCCTCGGTAAAAATAGTTATTTAGTCGCAATAAAGTCACAACTCTTGTAACAAGGATAAAAATATGTTCGACACTGGTGATTTAAAAAAAGGTTTAAAAATTGAAATAGAAAGTAAACCTTATGTAATCTTGAAGTCTGATTTTACTAATCCAGGTAAAGGATCAGCATTTGTAACTTGTAGAATAAAAAATTTAGAAACAGGCCAAGTAATTGAGCGTACATTCAAGTCAGGCGTTTCTACAAACGTTACGGCCCCAGATCTAGAAGAAAAACAAGTTGAGTATACATACGCAGATCAAGAAGGATTTAACTTCATGGATCAGTCCAACTTTGAACCGATTCATCTAACAACAGAACAAATTGGTGATGATAAGTATTATCTCCAAGAGGGTTCAAAACTTCATGTTTTATATTACAAGGGTAGACCAATTTCTATCGAACACCCGACTTTTATAGTTTTAAAAGTATCTGAAACAGATCCAGGGCTAAAAGGTGATACTGCAGCAGGTGCAATGAAAAAAGCAGTTATGGAAACTGGATTACAAGTAAGAGTTCCTTTATTTATCAAAGAAGGGGAATTGCTCAAGATAGATACTAGAACTGGTGAATATATGGAGCGCGCTTCTAAGTAAAATAGTCAGCTAGTTTTTTCACCGCCAAAGTGACTGAGGAGGCAATATTCGCCCCTCAGTCTACGTCGAAAATAGATGTAAAATAAAGTATGAAAATTATCGAAAAACAAAGTCTTTGTTTGGATGCTTATGGCTCTGGCAAACTTAGTATTGCTAATAAATTTGCAGAAGAAATAATTGAAGAACTACTCACATTAAAAAGAGTTGTGGCCATATCTACGTTTTTAAATCTTATTAAAATGAAAGGATATCCTGAATTAAGTTTTAAAAAATATCAATTGAAATTACAGCAATTACTAGGTGGCCCTGGAAGTTTTAACGAAAAATTAATTTTGCATATAGATCATTTTAAAAATGATAAAACTTTTTTAAGAAATTACATATTAAACAGAGAAGAAGAAGATAAAAAGTATTTTGAATTAACATATGAATATATTTTAAAATATGGATATGACGAAGATGTTTTTGAAAAACTAGAAGCTACAAAATATAAAATGCGACAAAATGAAGAACAAGTCACAGAAAAAAATAAATTAAATTATAATTATGAACAAGTAGCCTACGAGTTAATTACGAGTGTCAAGATTCCAGAAGAAGTAAATCAATTGGAAATTATAAAAGGCCTAGAGTTTGATAATCTGGAGACTCGTTTAGAAGAAGCTCTCGAAATGGTCACGGCCTTTAGGTTTCTTAGTTTGGACAAGGTTGTTGTCTATCTATGTGATCGACTATTGCCATTACTACAAAATGAAGCAGATATTAAAAGAAAGGCCGGATTAATGTTCATTTACCTAGAGTCTTTAATAGATTTAGGTGAAAAACATAAGGCCCTAGAGAGCTTAGAAGATTATTTAAAACTTGAACCACTTTATGGTGAAGAAAAACTGGCGATTGAATATCTACGTGCAGAAATATATTATTTATTAGGTGATAAAGAAAAATCTATGACGTATTTTAAATTAATTTATTTGAAATATCCCAGATACAGATTAGTGAATCAAAGGCTTAGGTCTCTTGAAATCAGTTAACAAAATATTAATTATTTTTTTAGTATTAATGTCTATTTCCATCTTAGTCGTATGGCGCTTTATACATTCAGAGAAATTTTCAAAAGAGATATCACAAAGAGTTTCTCTATTGCTTACAGAAAAAGTAGGTGTTGATTTAAAATTTAGAAAAGTTGAGTTTGGTGTCTTCCCACCTTCTACAAAGTTTCGAGAGGTCGTTTTAAATAAACCTCTACAAGATAAAAATGGTGCAGAAATAGTTGTCCAAGAATTAGGGGTCTACTTTACATATGCGAGTTTATTCTCCAGTAATTTGGAAATTGATGAGTTAGAACTTAAAAATGGAAATGTGAAGTTGCAAATAGAGGAAGATAAAACTAGTCCAGAAATAAACTGGAAGAAGATTAATATTGAAGATCTATTTGCTAAATATGGATTGATATATGACAAACTTCCAATTCATTTAAACATTTTAAAGTTTACGCAGATTGATACTCAAATAAATAAAATAAAACTTTATGCACAAAGTATTTCAATTTCTCCACACAAAAAGGAAATAAGAGTAAAGGCCAAACTGACGAAAATTAGTTCAGAGTCGCCAGACTTCAAGGTCGGTGAAGTAGACTTTCTCGCTTCAATGAATAAAGAAATTTTGAAAATTGATTCTTTAAATATTGTTGATAAGGCCAATCTTATTTCATTAAATTTTGAAATCCTTAATACAAAAGATAAATTAAATATTAGAGGGAATGGAAAATATAATTTTATATTAGATTCAATTTCTAGTTATCTTTCAGAAGTTTCACCTGAGTTAAAAAAAATAACTGGAGGGGCTTCTGGCAATTTGTCATTTGCTGGAGATTTGTTTAATCCTGATGTGAAACTGAAAATAATAGCAAGAAAACTATCTTCAGAATGGATCAATCTAGAATATGCTAGTGTTATTCTACATAAGAAAAAAGATTTTATTTATGCCAGCGGGCTGGATGCACGAAATGGAAATGAAAGATACAAGAGTAAAAGTTCAGGCGCTCTTTATGATTTACGTCGGAATGCGTTTGTTCAAAGTAAAACAGAAGTTGAACTAATAGATGCTCAAACAAATACTTTTCTCTATACCATCCGCAGCGCTCTCAGTGTGTTAAAGGGAAATGTAACAGGAAAAATTGTTGTTGGTTGGGACGGAAAGTTAGTAACATTCGATATTAAAAACAAGACTCAGTTTAAAAATTTTGAACTTATATCAAATAGCAATGGAAAAAAAATACTTAAAAATAATGGATTTGCTATCGATAGAGGTCTTATCAAGCTTGAAAGTAGTGGTGCCGTAGGTATTGATTTAAATTTATCTATGCAGAACACACATCTCCACGCAATCGGGAAAATATTGAGAGATTCTATTGCAATAGATATTGCTAATTCGGTGGTAGACCTGGGCGTTTTTGGGCCTATTGCAGGAGTAGCTTTAGAGGGGAGTGGTCCTGTTGCAATGAAGATATTTGGACCATTTGACGATGTCCGATTTGATTTAAACGTTCAATGGAAAAAGTTTTCAGTGATAGATTTACATTTGGGTGATGTTAAAACTAATTTTATATTAGCTTTAAAAGATATGTCACTTCTTATACCATATCTAGAAGGACACTTTAATCTCTCTACATATAATGCCAGTGGAAAATTAGATTTTGAAGAGAATCAAAAACTAGATTTGCTTTTTGACTTTAAGGAAACGACATTTAAAGACGCTCAGAAAATGTACGCATTAGCATTTAGAAACCTGAAAAACTTTCAAGAGACAGATCTTAAATTTGAAACGAGGTACAAAGTCACTGGTGGATTTGATTTAGATAAGCTTGTAATTGAAGGCAAAATTAAAGGGAGAGATTTAAGAGTTTTTAATGAAGAGGCTGATTTAGTAAATCTAGATTTTAACTTGAAAAACAAATTATTATCATTTGAAAAAATAAAAATACAAAAAGCAAGAGGAGAAGTTTCCGGTAAATTTTCAGTTAATTTAGCAAATAATCATATGGAACTTCTAGGAGATGGCAAAGGACTTAAGTTAACAGATTTTAATCACTATCGAAATACTCGATTAGATTATGATGCAGAATTGATGTTGGAGTTTTCTGGTAGCGGAACCGGTGATAAGTTTCCTTCAAGAATTAAAATTAAATCTAATGAAGCTTATATTGATAATTTTATCGCATCACCATCATCTGCATTAGTTATTTTTGAAAATAATGAAATAAAAAGTAAACTTGATATTCTGTCTGGAAAAATTAAAGCAGATGTAACTGTAAGGCCTAACGAAAAAGAAGTGAGCATAGATGCTTTGATTGATACGGGGGAAATACGAGAGTTGTTGGGAGTGCTATCTAGTCACAATATGTCTGATAAAACAATAGTTGGAAAAATAAAATCGAAATTACAGGCCGAGTTTAATTACGGCACAGGAAGTTTAAGTAAACTATTCTGTGAAGTTATGAAGTTTAATTTAAAAAAAGGTGATGTAGATATTAGAAATACGCCTGGAAGAAGTGTCATTTCCTTAGATAATAAATTAATAAAAAAATGGGACTTGCAATTTACAGATGGTCCAGACTTTTTCAGTAGTCACGGCGACAATATTAGTTCAGGACATATGTCATTGGTTCAAACCTTTTCGATAAAAGCTAATATCTTTCAATTATTCTCTCCATATGTAGAAAAAGCGGACGGAAAAATTAAAGGAACCTATCAAGTAGATTTGGGGAATAAATTAGGAATTAGTAGTTTTCATCTTTATGCAAAAAATAACTCTTTAAAATTTAAAAAAATGCCAGGCCTTATTACTGATTTAGAGTACGATATTAAAAAAAACAATGAAACATTTGTGATAAATAAAGTGTTAGGTAAATACGGGGAAGGCGAATTTAAAATAACAGGTGACATACTTTTTGAAAATATATTTCCCAAAGTTAATCTGGAATATAAAATTGAAAGGTCTACCGTACCTCTTTTTAAAAGATCAAGCATACTTCTTAGCGGTACGGGCAGTTTGCAAGGAACCAAAATGCCATACAGATTAAATGGAAAATTTCAATTGCTTCATGGCGAATTCTTAGATGACCCATCGGAGTATAGTGGGGATAAAAAGATTAGTCTGGAAGAATTTAGAAAATATATGCCTGAAAAAAATATTGAATCCCGAGAGAGTATTATTGATTTTAATTTAACTGTTGAGACAATGACCACACCAGTGTTAGTGAAAAACAATATGACTGAAATATATCTTAAAGGAACTGGACAAATAACAGGAACGCCATTAGATCCTGAAATAAATGGTCGAGCAGAGGCAATTCCAGTTATTAGTAAATTTAAATTTAAAGGTCATGATTTTATAATTAATCAAGGATATGTAGAATTAAGAAATACAGCTAAAAATATTAGTTCTGATATAAAATTTATCGGAATTTCTAAAATAAGTGATTATGATATGAAAATTGATTTGTCTGGAAAAATAGATAAGTTAAATATTAACTTATCATCTGAGCCTCCATTGGCACAAGAAGACCTATTGTCTTTACTTACATTGGGAGTTACATCCGATATGTCAAAAAACCTAGAAGCAGGTGAACGAAAGTTTGTCACTACAGTAGGAATTGGAACCTTGCTTGTTGATCAACTAAAAATTAATGAAGATTTAAACTCCTCACTTGGGTTAAAATTAAGTGTAATGCCTGAATTTAAAGAAGACGTAACAAGTTTAGTTCAAGGTAAATCTGCAGTTAGTGATTCATCAACTTCAAGTAAGTTGAAATCATCTACAAAAATTAAAGTAAATAAGCAGATTTCAAAACAAATCGATGTTTCATTATCTAGTACTGTCGGTGGATCTTTAGAACAAAAACAAGAAGTAAATGTGAATTATAATTTTAATAAAAACTTATCTCTAGAAGGTGTATATGAAGTTAAACCTTCTGAGGATACGAGTACTAGTACAAGTACTCCTAATTCGGTAGGAGCCGATTTAAAATATAGATGGTCATTTTGATTAAAAAAGTTTTATTTTATTTATTTTTGAATATGGTTACTGCCTTTTTGGTATATGGTGAAGTTGTACCTTCACAAACTGCAAAAATTACAAGAATTGAGTGGGATGCACCCAGGTCAATACAAAATAGTTTTAGATATTATTTTGAAGATCTTAAAGGAAAATCTTGGGATCCAGTATTACTTAAAATTAAAATTGACCAAATTGGAAAAGAGATTTTTCAAAGTGGATATTTGACTTCAGTAGTACACTCCGAACTTAAGGGGACAGTCGATCAAGTTATAGTTCTCTTAAAGATAGATGTGGGTGAACGAACATCATTTGATTTTGTTGGAAATAAGATCTTTTCACGTCAAGAATTACAGTCAAAATTAATGGATAAAATAAAAAATAATTTTGGCAAAATTGACCCAAATACCATGAGAGTCTTTATTAATGAAGAGTATGAAAATGCTGGATACTATAATTCAATTATTAAAAGCTCATTCATTACAGGTACCGGCCTTGATGGAAGTAAAGTTAGAAACTATTTCTTTAAGATTCGCGAAGGTGAAAAAATCCCAGTTCAAAAAATAAGTCTAAGAGGCGCATATAATCTTACACAAGATGAATTAATGATTATTTTGAAAAAAAATGGAACTAGCTTAGTACAAAGTAATTACTATGATAAATTATTTTTTGAAAATTTTTCTGACGTAATAAAAAAAGAATATCTTCGAAGAGGATTTCCTTTTGCAGAGGTTAGCTTCCCTCATATTTCGAATCAAGAAGATGAAAATGGTCTTGAGATAGAATATTCAGTTACAGAGAGACAGCAAGTTAGATTAGACCAAATAAAAATTAGCAATATTTCGATAGAACAAGAAAGTCACATCAAAGCACTTCTTGTTAACAAAGCAGGTAGCCCTTTAAATATTATAGAAATTGAAAAAGACCTGAAAAACATAACCAGTTATTTACAAAATGAAGGATTTTATTTTGCCTCTATTTCCAATATTAATGCAAATAACCTACTAGTTTATGACAAGTCATTATCAACAGCTGTTTTAAATATTGAAGTGACTACAGATAGAATGGTTTGTTTTTACGATACAATTATTAACGGAAATATAAAGACCAAAGGCGCAGTTGTTTATCGTGAAATTGATTTAACAAACGGTGACTTGATCACACCATTAAAATTAGAGGAAATTAAACAAAAAATTGCAGGACTGGGCCTATTTTCTAGTATTAAAATTACACCTTATATGCTGTTTGATGGTGCCGAAACTAAATGTGCAAAAACAAATATTGTCATTCAGGTTAAAGAAAAAGATTTCGGACTTATTGAATTAGCGCCAGGATATAGAACTGACTTGGGAGAAAAATTATCTACTAGTATAATTTATAATAATTTCATGGGCATGAATCGTTCACTTTCTCTTAAGACACAATTAAATCAAAGAGATAATTTAGTAGGATTTGACGAAGGTCGAAAACAACAAAATAAAAAATTATTAGAATATTCTTTGAAAGCTTCTATTGCTGAGCCTTATCTTTTTTATGGTTTAATGAATACACAGGTAGAATTAGAATTGTCCTCTTCTTGGCAAAGAAAAAGATTTTATGGCTTTGATGCAGATATCTTTAGATTTTCTCCACAGATTTCTAAAAATTTTAGTAAATATGTATCTTCATCAATTAAATACCAATTCGAACGTATTAATCAATTTGATGCAACTCTGGCTAAAGATAACGATAATTTTTCAATTGGTGGTATTACGTTCACATCATCTCTTGATTTAAGAGATGATCCTGTTAATTCAAGAAAAGGGCCGTATTTTAGTTTATCAACTGAATGGGCAACGCCAAGTTTTGGTTCGATGAAAACTAATGACTTGGAAGTAAATTTTATTAAAGTGATCAGCCGTAATAAATATTACTATCCAATAAATGATTTTACTCTCGCTTTTTCTCTTGGTGTTGGAATGGAGAAGAATTTAGCAAAAAATGGCTATATTCCTAGTATTAAAGTATTCAGGCTTGATGGGTATGACGAGATTCGTGGATTTGATGATGGTGAAATTAATCATCTTGCAAATGGCCAAGCAATCGGAGATGTCATTGTAGATAAAAGTGCTTATTTTACGGCCTTCAAATTTGAACCTCGTTACAATATTAATGACTTTATTCAATTAGACGTATTTTTTGATGCTGGTAGAGTTTATGTAAACTCCTATAAGCCCCTTGATTTAAGAACTTCAGTAGGTGCAGGCGTAAAGTTTTTAACGGCCGTTGGTGCTCTTGAGTTTAGTTATGGCGTAAAGCTCCATAAAGAAACATATTCCTCTGGAAAGCTTGACTCAACTGGTCGATTTCATTTATCTATTGGCTACTTCTAAGAATTGCTTGACGAGGGGCCATATTTTTTTATATAAGGGACAACACTTGCAATTTTTTGCAATCTATATTTATATGTATACTTCAAATATTTAAAAAATGAAGTACCAAGTTTTTTTAAGGGATAGGACGTATGTTTACTCAAAAATCGTTTGTTTTAAAGCCTGCTGATGCATCTAAAAAATGGCATTTAGTCGACGCAAAAGACCAAGTAGTTGGTAGAGTTGCTACTCAAATAGCAGATCTTCTACGTGGAAAAATGAATCCAAAATTTACTTATAACACTGATTCAGGTGATTATGTTGTTGTCATTAATGCTGACAAAGTAAAATTTACTGGAAATAAGTGGTCAGATAAAAAATATTTTTGGCACACTAATTTTACTGGTGGGATCAAATCAAGAACTGCAAAACAACAATTAGAAAAACATCCAGAACTAATTCTTATGGAAGCGGTTAAGGGAATGTTGCCAAAAAATACTCTTGGTAGAAAGCAATTAACAAAATGCAAAGTTTTTGCAGGTGAAACTCATGAGCATCAGGCTCAAAACCCTGAAGTTTATAATTTAAAATAATTTAATAAGGATAAAGTCATGGCAGTAAAAGGTAAAACATACGATACACATGCAATTGGTAGAAGAAAAACTGCAGTTGCACGAGTTTATTTAGCAAAAGGTACAGGAAAGATTACTGTAAACAAAAGAGATGTAAAAAACTTTTTTAAGCAAGAAACAAATCTTTATGTTGTAAATCAACCATTAAATTTAACTAAGCTTGCTGATAAGTATGATTTTACTATCAACGTTGCAGGCGGTGGTATTTCAGGACAGGCTGGAGCAATTCGCTTGGGTATTGCAAGAGCAATCATGAAAATTACTCCTTCATTGCGTGCTGAGCTTAAAACAGCTGGATTTTTAACTAGAGATCCAAGAGAAGTTGAAAGAAAAAAACCAGGTCGTTCTGGTGCAAGAAAAAGATACCAATTCTCAAAAAGATAATATTTATTTTATATTTTCTACAAAAAGGCTCGCTTTCGCGGGCCTTTTTATTTCTCAATATATTTCAATAGATTCCGATATGTTATCTAATGAATTTACTCAATTTGTGGCCCATTATTTCTTTATCATTTCTACCGGTAGTGCACGGGACTCAGTTTGTTCCGCTAACCATTGAAGAGCAAGTACGTGATGCTGATTTCGCAGTTGAAGCACGTCTGAAGAGCTCACATGTTTTTAAGAGTAAAAACTCACTGATCATGAGTAGATATAATTTTCTAGTCGAAGAGAGTTTTGGATTTAATGAAAGTGAATTAACCCTAGAAATGCCT
>JAVHRK010000144.1:0-34695 GCA_036171615.1 Bacteriovoracaceae bacterium | reverse complement strand
ACTTGCTGGATTTCTTAACTGCGTTACGGTACTCTTTTCTTTCATAGTGGCGTTCTGATCTTCCCTTGTTAAAATAGTGTCCGTTTTAACAAGGGAAGATCAGTCGATACATCTGGAAATCTTTACGTGGCTGATCAATGGTATCATGTGATCAAAAAAATTACGGCCGCTGGCGTGATGACAACACTGGCCGGTAGTGCTTGGAACGGAGGATCTGTGGATGGAACTGGTGCCGCAGCTTCGTTCAATACACCAACAGGGATAGTTGTGGATAGTGCTTCAGGTAATGTGTATGTGGCAGAAATAGGTTCTAATCTTGTTCGCAAAATTACTTCTGCAGGCGTTGTCACAACACTTGCCAGTGGCTTTAATTTTGTAAGTGGAATTGCACTAGATAGTTTAGGAAATCTCTTTGTGGCAGATAAACAGAATTGTGCCATTAAAAAAATTACTTCTGCCGGTGTCTTTACCACATTTGCAGGAGGTTCTATTTTATGGGGAAATATTGATGGAACAGGCGCGGCCGCTGCATTCTCCGGGCCGGAAGGTGTTGCAGTAGATAGTTTTAATAATGTTTTTGTTGCTGATACACAAAATAATTCCATTCGAAAAATTACTCCCGCTGGCGTCGTTACTACTGTTGCTGGAAATGGCACAGTTGGTTCATTAAATGGAAGTGCTGCTAGTGCAACCTTCAATAAACCAACGGGAGTTGCAGTTGATAGCGCAGGTGCTCTTTATATTGCTGATGATTTAAATCATTTGATTCGAAAAATTCAGTAAAAATATGTAATTTTCTAAAATAATGACGTAAGTGAGCGTGGTCGCATTCAAGCTGGTGCAGATGGGCCATCTTCCAATCCATTAAATTTCTATGTCCTAATTATCTTATTTAAGTCGAACTAACTTACTATCCATTTCTTCAATATTGGCTTGATCAATAATTTTATTCTCTACCAAAGGAGTAATATTAACTGGCAATTTCATCGATTCAAGAGAAATACTTTTATCTATAAAAGTCTCTTCATCTCTTTTTATTGTTTTTCCTAAGTTCTCCCACTGAGTAAGTTTGAGAGCTATCCAGCAGTTTAAACCATCAAAGGATCGGCAAGCTTTTTCTGCTAATTCCTCTGACAATCGTCGATCATAATTCTTTTCAGTAGATCCTCTCATCAGAGATAAGTAACTAGCAATAATATTTACATCATTAGGTGGGCGATTGTTAAATTGAATCATTAAGGCCGCTATTTCCTTATCAGCTTCTTCAAATTTCTTAAGCTTGGTGAGATAAGCAATTTTAAGACTTCTTATCTTTTTATAATCTATTTTTTGTAATGTTGGATTATTTAACATGACAAGACCTTCATCATATTGATGAAGTATCCATGTAAGTGGAATTGAACGTTCTAGTGCATTTAGTGAATCCTGTTTTTTTTGTAATGATAGTTTAAAATGTCCAAATGCTAATTCATATTCTTTTTTTTGGAGATTAATATTTCCTCTAATGTTTTCTGCATTTGCAGAGTCAATTCCTTCAATAAAAGCTAATGCTTTTTCGTTATTTCCATGACGTAAGTACATAAAACCAATTAATTCGGCAATTCTTTTTGATTGAAAAGATTCATCACTAATCATGGTTAATAAATTTAAAAAATCTTGTTCTCTATTTAAATACAGGCCTGTTTTAAGCCATAATTTAGTCATCTCTTCTTCAGATAAATTACTTTCATTATCTAGAATGAGATTCTTTTTCAGACCGTCTTTATTTTTTAATTTTAATTTGATAACAGTATCTAACCAGAATTGATCATTACTAGAAAACTTAAGAGTTCTTTCTTCGCAAAGTTTCTGATTCACTTTTATCACATCAATATCATTTATCGCGATGGCGTTTAAAATTTTCAGGAGACAGATTTGTCCGTAATAAATGCCTCCTGTTTTACCGTCAGCTTCAGGTATTTCATTTAAAATTAAATTTGATTTCTTATGGTTTCCTTTAATAAATTCAATTATTGCTTGATACCTTTTTTTTACGGGAGTTAGTTGACTTAGTTTGTCCTCTAATACCTGATCAAGATAATATTGGGTCATACTAATATCACCACTTATTAACTTAAATTTTGCACGAGAGAGATTTTCTGTATCAGATTCTCTCGCCAATACAGAAAAACTGAGCGCGATCGTAAGAATGAGGAAGAATGTGCTCGTATAGAATTTCATATTTGATTTTTCGGGATAACATTCCGATTACTTAAATATCATTTATGAAAATTAAACAGTGTAAATATTTTGCCTTTTTTCTTATATTACTTACGACAGTAAGTGCCTACGCCCTTGCGCCAGTAGAAAGTTTAATTCTTGGAAACTTTTCTGAGAAATATTTAGAAAGTGAGAACGACCCACTTTACTATTTGTTTAAACATGATGAAGATTTAAAAGCTACTGATATAAAAAATTTACATCGATCTTTGGCAATATATAGAGGTTTTTACGAAGAAGGGAAAAATCTTGAAAAGTTTTGTAAAAACTCAACGAAAATAGAATATGTAAATCCTCTAGAAAAAATCCAAGTTGAAAGATCGATAACTGCAACACTTCAGTATATTACCCTTGATTTAATTTCTAGAGCAATTCCGCAGTATGCAAAATATTTTGAATTTACGAAAGAAGAATATGGTAATTTAGTAGATGGTCTAGTTGGGAATTATTGTTCTTCAAATCTATCTGTAATTAGTAAAAAAGAATTAAAAAATAATTTATTATTAAAGTTTGATAAAGAAAATAGCTTTGTACTTCCAACAGTTTCAAATAATAAATTATTCCCTGAACCTTTGAAAGGTATTATTCCAGAGCGACTTGCTAAAGAAAATGAATTTAAATATACAATAAAGATTTTTCAAAATACTTGTTCATGGAGTGGCGATCCTCAAAATGCAGGATTACTTATACCTTTTTTAAAAGACAGTAATATTATGGCCTTTATTTTTAGGCAAATGTCCGGAAAGTCTCTAGATTGGATGGAAGCCTCGAACTTAGTTACTTTAAAAAATGATAAAAATACTTTACCGGTCCTGTGTGAAGGATTGATTTGCAGAAAAGCTTCTAAAGAATATTTTGAAAATAAAATTTTTCACTCTGTCGGCGGAAATAGTATTTATGAAGATTTTAGAAGACTTTATTGTGAAGATTTAAAAATGCTCTCCTACAAACCTAAAGAGTATGACCCCAGATTGGCCAAAATAATGAATTCAATAACTCTGGATGAAGAAATATTTCTAAATTCTCAGTTGTCGGCCTTAATCACTGGCGTACCAGATTTTCTTTTAGGCGTTGATAAGTTTAGTAAGGGAGCTGATGTTTTACGTTCAACCACTGATCAGATGATGGATGAATGGGCCAATAAATCTGTTTCACTATTTTCAAAAGAATTATATTTTGAAGAACCACTAACTTTAGAATTAGTGGATAGAAAATTTTATTTTAATACTTACACTCCAGAACTTAAAATGGAATTCGATATAAATCTAGGAGAGTTTGATCGCATTAACCAATCAATTGGCAAAGTTAAAATGTCATTTGAAATAAATGTTTTAAATTCATATCTGCGCTATTATAGACAAGCAATCATCGATTTAAATTCTAAGGCCTTAGTAGAAAAAGAAAGATTGATTTCTCAGTTTAAATTACAAATAACAAATGATGTACAAAATGCAAAAGATAAACTAATTATTCCTCCATGGAAGGGCGATCTAGAAGCAATTATTGTTAATGAATTGACAGATCAATTATTATTAAAGGACCCACAAATGTTAAAATTGGCCGAACCTGGTTTTCATAAAATAAATATAGAAATAAATTATGCACCTTTTGCTTTGAAATATATTAATCATCAGTTTATTATGTTAGAAAATGATACTAGAAATAAATTATTAAAATGACTAAAAAAATAGAAAAAAATAAATCCACATTACCCTCTGTCATAACTGAAGGGAATCGATCATTAGTAAGTAGCGATCCACTCACTCAATATGTAAAAGAGATATCTCGGTATAAATTATTAACAATAGAAGAAGAAGAAAACCTCATTCGAGAAATGCAAGAAACAGGTGATATTGAAGTCGCGAAAAAATTAGTTTTAGCAAATCTTAGATTGGTTGTAAAAATTGCTTTAGAATATAGATCTGCCTGGCAAAATGTAATGGATCTTATTCAAGAAGGTAATATTGGTCTGATGAAGGCCGTTTCTAAGTATGATGGAACCAAAGGTGCAAAACTTTCTTATTATGCTAGTTGGTGGATCAGATCATATATTTTAAAATATATTTTAGATAATTTTAGAATGGTAAAAATTGGTACAACCAATGAACAAAAAAAATTATTTTATAATCTTTTAAAAGAAAAAGAACGTTTAGTGGGAATGGGAATTACGCCCGATCATAAATTACTTTCGGAGAATTTAGGGGTTTCAGAAAAAGCAGTTGGCATTATGGATGAACGACTTTCTCAAGGTGGCCGAGAATTAAGTTTGGACGCTCAATTAGATGAACAAGGACATACTCTTTCAGATATTCTTGAAAATAAAGATGAATTACCAATTGATGACAGATTGGGTCAATTGCAAGGTGTCGATATTTTAAAAAATCATCTTAAAACTTATTTAGATGGCCTTAAAGTTAGGGATCGTGAAATTTTTGAAAATCGACTTTTGGCCGAAGTTCCGGCTTCCCTCCAGAGCATTGCTGATCAGTATGGCGTCTCTAGAGAACGAATCAGGCAAATAGAGGAACGTCTTTTAAACAATTTAAAAGTTTACATGTCTGAATTTATTAGATAAAACTCTCATATTACAATGCACCTTTATTTTGGTTTATGTGAAGTCACTGAGGCTAGAATTTAGGCAAGGAGAAAATTTATGATTAGTACAGCAGAAACAAAAAAAATCACAGCTGAATTTGGAAAAGAGTTTGGATCAAGTGAGCATGACACTGGTTGTGTAGCAGTTCAAGTTGCTATCATCACAACAAGAATTGCAAATCTTTCAGGACATTTTAAGGCCAATATTCATGACTATTCTGGAAACAGAGGACTTCTTAAATTGATTGGGCAAAGAAAAAGACTTCTTGCATACGTTGCACGTACTGATGCAGATAAGTACCAAGGGATTATTAAAAAATTAGGATTAAGAAAGTAATAAAAGAGGGCCCTTTCGGGCCCTTTTTTTTATTAAATGACAGAGGATAAAAAGAATCTCAAAAAAGAGAGCATAATTTGAGGGATATTTGAAAAAAAATTTAAATACATGATAATTTTTTTTGAAATATCTTTCTAAATTTTCTCTTCAACAAGCTTCTTCTTTATCTATTTATTTATAAAATTGATTGTAAAGATTGCAATCAACAATGGAGAAAATTTACATGAACGAAAACAAAAAAGTTTACACACTAAACTATGGCGGAAAAGAAGTTACTATTGAAACAGGTCGTCTTGCAAAGCAAGCAGATGGAGCAGTTTTAGTATCATCGATGGGAACACAAGTACTAGTTGCTGTTTGTTCTGCACGTGACTTAAAAGATGGACAAGATTTTTTTCCATTATTAGTTGAATACCAAGAAAAATTTTATGCAGCTGGAAAATTTTTAGGTGGATTTATCAAAAGAGAAAATCGTCCATCAACAGCTGAAATTCTTACTTGTCGTTTAATCGACAGACCTCTTCGCCCAATGTTCCCAGGCGATTATATGTTTGACACTGTTGTGACTTGTAATGTGCTTTCTTATAATCCAGAAGGTGACCCTGAAGTGTTGGCAGCATTAGGAGCATCAGCTGCTATTTCAATTTCTGATATTCCTTTCACTGCACCATTGGGAGCATGTAAAGTTGGTCGTATTGATGGAAAATTTGTGATCAATCCTGATTTAGATCAGTGGGAAAAATCTGATTTAGAAATAGCTATCTCAGGATCAAAAGAAGCAATCTTAATGGTTGAAGGTGAAGCACATATTGTTCCAGAAAAAGAGATCTTAGATGCTATTAATTTTGGTCATGAACAAATTAAAAATTATTGTGATTTCGTTGCAAAAATTCAAAAAGAAATTGGTAAAGCAAAAAGAACTTATATCTCAGCAGAACCTCATAAAAAATTAGGCGAACAAGTTAAAGCGGATTTTACAACCACAGCAAGAACAGCTTTAGCTATTAACGATAAATTAGAAAGACAAGCGGCCGTTAGAAATCTTAACAAGTCAGTTACAGAAGCTATAAAAAAAGAACCAACAAAATTTGGTTTAGCTGATGATAAAGGGGCTTCTAAAGAAGCTTATAAAGCAGTTGATGAACTTCTCTACAATATGATGAGAAATGATATTTTAGTTGAAGGTAAAAGAATTGCAGGAAGAAAATTAACTGAAGTTCGAAAAATTGAAACTGAAGTTAGTATTCTAAATGCTCCACATGGTTCATCTTTATTTACTCGTGGTGAAACACAAGTTATGGCCACTGTTACAGTTGGTGGATCACTTGGTGATCAAATGAGTGATCGAATTACTGGCCTTACATATAATAAATTCTACTTACACTATAACTTTCCTGGATTTTCTGTTGCTGAAGCAAAAGGATCTAGAGGAGCTGGTAGAAGAGAATTAGGACATGGAAATTTAGCAGAACGCGCTTTAAAAGCAGTTATGCCACCACAGGAAACTTTCTCTTATACGACAAGAGTTGTTTGTGAAGTTTTAGAATCAAATGGTTCAAGTTCAATGGGATCTGTTTGTTCGGGTTCTATGGCCCTTATGGATGCTGGTGTGCCTATTACTAGTCCAGTTGCGGGTATCGCAATGGGATTAATTAAAGAAGGTGAAAATTATAAAATCCTTACAGATATTTTAGGTGATGAAGATCATTTAGGAGATATGGACTTTAAAGTTGCTGGTACAAAAGATGGTGTAACTGCAATTCAAATGGATATTAAGATTACAGGTCTTACTCCAAAAATTATTGAAGAAGCAATTCATCAAGCACTTACAGGTAGAATGCATATTTTAGGTGAGATGGAAAAAACAATTAAAACTCATCGTGATGGCTTTAAGGCCGGCGTTCCAACTATTTTAACAGTGATGATTCCACCTGATAGAATTGGGGCCTTAATCGGACCTGGTGGAAAAAATATCAAAAAACTTCAAGAAGAATACAAAGTGACAATTGAAATTACTGAAGAAGGAATGGTTAAGGTTTTAGGACCTGATACTGAAATTTTAAAAACTTGTATTGCTACAATTAATCTTCAAATCAATGGCCCAGAAATTGGTTCAATTTACGATGCTCGAGTTGATTCTATAAAAGAATACGGAGCATTCGTAGAAATTGGAGCAGGAGTTTCAGGACTAGTTCACGTTTCAGAATTAACTGATGAACGTGTACAAAGAGTTGAAGAATTTTTAACTGAAGGTGAAATCATTAAAGTTAAAGTTATGGAAATTGATAAAATGGGAAGAATTAAACTGTCTGCAAAAGCTGTAGCTTCATTAAAAAGAAAGGAAACTAAATAATGACTGAAAGATCTAAAGTGATTGTAAAAGTTTTAAAACTTGCACATTTTGATCCTACATTTGCTCTTCCAGCTTATGAAACAAGTGGTGCAGCAGGCGCGGATGTACGTGCCTGCTTACAAGCACCCTTGGCCATTAGGCCAGGTGAGCGAATTTTAGTACCGACAGGCCTTGCGATGGAAATTCCTGAAGGATATGAAGTTCAAGTTAGACCTCGCTCAGGACTGTCGCTTAAAACGTCCTTATTAGTAGTTAATGCTCCAGGAACAATTGATTCAGATTATCGTGGCGAAGTGAAAATTATATTGGGTAATTTTGGGACAAAAGACGAATTAATTAGTCATGGAGATAGAGTAGCTCAATTAGTATTAGCACCAGTTACTCAGGCCCTGTATATAGTTGCCGAAGAGATGCTATCAGAGACTGTTCGTGGAGCAGGGGGCTTTGGTTCAACGGGAAAAATTTAGTGTCAAACAGAGTAAATTATAAACAAGTAAAATCACAAGATGAGGCCTTCCAAAAAGTGAAGGCCTTTATTACTCCAGAATATCTTTCTAAGTTTCAAGTCAAAGTTGAATTGGCTTTTGATGAAGAAAACAAAGAAACGGTAGCAAAGGGACAAGGATTTACTTTGGTTATAAAATTCTTTGATTCGTATTGTGATATTGATCTGGATTTATCTTTTCTCTTGCGTCCTCTCAAATCTAATATCCTCGGTAAAATAGAACATCAAATTGAAAAAAATCTTTAAGGATCAAAATGTCTCAATATAAAGTGACTGTAAAACCTAGTGGTGAAGTTTTAGAAATCGAAGAAGGAAAGAGTGTTTTAGAACTTCTTCGAGAAAAAAATATTTATATCAAATCAAGCTGCGGTGGTCATGCGACTTGCACAGATTGCATTGTTAAAATAGTTTCTGGTGAAGATAATTTATCACCCTCTCCCTTTCCAGAATTAAAACTTTTAGGAAATGTTTTTCATATTACGAAAGAACGATTGGCCTGCCAGTTAAGTGTCACCGGCGATATCACTATCGATATTTCAAATCATGACCAAGAAAAAGATGAGAGAAAAACTACATCTAAAAAAAATATCATGAAAAAGAAAGTTGCTCCGGTCAGAGTGCGAAAAGAACAAGAAGTTGTTGAGATAAAGACAGAACGGGCCGTATTTCGTGAACAAAGAAGTAATACACAAGAAGAGTGGCAAAAACATTGGGAAAAAGAACCAACTAAGGCCAGTGAGAAAAGTAAGGCAAAAAATCTAGGTGGAAATAAATCACCTAAATATTTTAATACCGATAAAATTGATTATGATGTTAATGATTACACACGTCCACTACCTGAACACAAACGACTAGAGAAACTTGAAAGAGAGAAAGAAAAACTTAATTTAGTTAAAGAAGAAAATAAAGTAGAAATCAAATCCGATAAAGAATTTGTTAATTTCAGAGATAAAAAATAATTAAAATTTAAGAAGTAAGTCTTTCAGTTTTGTTAAATCGCTCTTTCTTGAGTGTCGATCGACAAATATTGATTTGCCATTTGAGATGGCATGTAATTCAAAATGGCCTTTGTTTTCAAATCCCTTTGTCGTAGGATCAGATTTCATTTTTGCGATATTAGGCGAGTCCATAAAATGATCTACGGTTAGCGAATCAAAAGAATCAAGAGTAATTGATTTTCTAAAAATGGGAATAAAGAAAAGTCGGTAGGTGAGAGTCAGTTTATTTTTTGATTTTGTAATAAATTTTTCGAAGAAAAAAAATCCTAATAAAATCACAGGACCTAAAAGTAGGGTGCCTTGAACTAACCAATAGAGCAACACCATAGAGGTGTCATCATAGCTGAGTAATTTATCTAGAGCGCTGTGGATAGTTAGCCACATAGTAAAGACAACGATATAAATGGCCGCAAGATAGACCCAAAAGACCATAGGAAGTCCATAGGTTTTAAGAGTGATAGAATCGAGGTTTATCGATTTACTCACTCGATCTGTTTCATTTTCATCAACTGGAAAAATATATATTAGGCCCATGGGGTGAGTATACAGAAGAATTTTTGAGGGTGGAAGAATTTTATTTTAAGGAGTAGTTTTTTTTGTTGGAACACTTAACATCATACTGTCTACATCTAATGTAGAAGTTTGAGTTCCGCTATCGGTTGGAACATCAAGTTTAGCTCCACCAGCTTCGAGGGCAGTCTTAAGAGTTTTATTTGCGTCATTACTATTTAATTCACTGGCCATCGAGGCGGTGTTACGTGTTTGATCAGATTTTTTTCCATTTTGAGTGACGTCAACAGTTAGGTAACCTGAAACAATATTACTAAATTTAAATAAATTGGTCATATTAGCAGTTCTAGCTTGTAGCTCTGTTTGTATTGTAACTAATTTTGACTTATCTCCTGTGGCATTCGCATCAATCTTGCCATCTTTTACGGCCGTTTTATTGCTTATACGATCATTCATTTCTTTGATCAAGGCCTCTTTTTCATTGGCATATCTGTCTTTTATTTCTTTTTGAATATCACTAATTGATTGTGCATTTAAGTCCATTGTATCGATTTTGTCTTTTTTATAACCTTGTTCTTCTAGAAATGCCTTCATTTCTTCAGGGGTTTTAATTTTATCAACTTTTAAACCAAAATTTTCTGCATCAGCATGCTGTTGGAGAGCAAATTCAATACTTCCAGTTTCATTGGCGGTGGTTGCAGTGTTTAAAAATTGTTTACAGTCTTGTTCACTTTTCGTTTGGAGACATTTGTCCATTTCTTTTTTTGCAGCTTCAGTTGTATCTTTATAGGCAGTTTCAACATCCTTTGATGTGACAGTTACAAGTGAATCAAGTGATTTCAAATCATTTTGAATTAGATTTTTTGATCCACTCTTCATATTGTCAAAAACTTTATCTGTTTCAGTAATAGCAGATATGTTTTTTCGAGCTGAATCGACATATTGGGTGACGAGGCAAGCGCGTCTGCTTTTTTCAGTAGGAGTAGGGGCTTTACAATCGGTAGTAATCCCAGCAATACAAGTGTTCCATTTATTTGGATTTCCATCATTGGGAGTGAGAAAAGTTTTTACTTTTTGAGGATCAGAATTGTTAAGTTCTTTTAAATTCTCCGTCCTAGCATCATCTAAAGCTTTCTTGGTAACACCAGAAGTACCAACCGTATCCAAACAATAACTCATAAACGCATCGACCATCGTTTTATTAAGTTCAGCCCGATAAATATCATTAAAACTTTTTTGATCCACGGCCTTTAAATTATCTTTATCTCTAGTCGCTTCAGCACCAAATAAGGCGTCTTTTAATTTTGCAGAAATAACTTCACCAAGCTTTTGCATGGCCGGATCAGTAGAAAATTTTTCTTTAATTGCAGATCCAGATGGATCAGATTTTGCGGCTTCTTTTGAGGCAGCGAGGACTTTTTCTTTTAATGCCGAGTTGATTTTAATTTTGTCCCAAAGACATGTCGATAATTTTTCACCTGTATTATTTGAGGTGTCTTTTTTACAATCATCATAAATCGGCTTCACCCCTTCAACCGCCATCATCTTCGTTAATGCATCATTAACCTGCACATCCCCATTAACAAACCCTCCTGTCGTGGTATCCGCGGCCTGAACAATAGAGATGGTCATAAGACATAATAAAAAAGACTTCTTCATAGGTAACATCATATCAAACTTGTCGGTTTTTCTCTAAAAAAACTATAATTGCTTGAAAATGGCTAAAGCAAGTGCCCATAATTGTGGGATATATAGGGTGTCTATTTATTAGACGCTTATTTTTTATCCATTTATTTTTGGAAAATGGGAATAACTCAGGTATAAATCCCCTCATGCAAACAGCCGATTCACTTTTAACTTCTTATCATTATGATCTGCCGGAAGAACTCATTGCTCAGCGCCCGGGAGAGTCTAGGCTCCTGGTTTATAACGCTCAGACTGATTCAATTACTCATACAAGCTTTGCTCAAATTACAGACTTTTTGCCTGAAAATGTTTTATTGGTTTTTAATCAATCCAAAGTTTTTCCTTCTCGTCTGATTGGTACTAAAGCAAGCGGGGGAAAAGCAGAACTTTTTTTACTTTCATTAACTTCAATTGATAATTTCTATCCTGCACTTATTAAAACTCGCTCCAAGAAAAAATTAGAAGATCAGTTTTATTTTCCACATGATTTAGTTGCGACGATAAAAACTATAAATTCAGATGGCACATTTATGGTCAGTTTTAATCAAGATAATATTTCTGATTATGTCCATCAGTATGCAAAAATTCCGATTCCTCCCTATATCCGAAAAGGTGAGAGTGACGAGCTAGATAAAAAAAATTATCAAACCATTTATGCTAAGGCCGAAGGATCTGTTGCTGCTCCGACTGCCGGATTGCATTTTAAAGAAGAAATGCTAAAGCAAATTGATCATGCATTTGTTACTTTGCATGTGGGGCTTGGAACTTTTAGGCCAATTAGTGTTGCCAATTTAGCAGACCATCATATGCATACTGAAAATTATTTTATAGATTCTCTAAATTTAAAAAAAATAAAGTCTCATCAAAATATTATTGCAGTAGGAACGACAAGCTTGAGAGTTTTAGAGTCAAGTGTGAATCAAGAAGTAATTGCGGATAAAGTCTATCAGACAAATATTTTTTTGCGTCCAGGAAATGAAATTCACTCAATTAAGGGGCTAATCACTAATTTTCATCTGCCCGAATCAAGTCTACTTGTGCTAGTCTCAGCTTTAATAGGAAGAGAAAAAACATTAGAAATTTATGCAGAGGCAATAAAAGAACGTTATCGCTTTTTTTCGTATGGTGATGCCATGTTAATTTTAAGGTAAATAAAATGTATAAAGAAATTGCAAAATCAGGAAAAGCACGGGCCGGAATTATTACTACCGCTCATGGTGAAATTCATACTCCTATTTTCATGCCAGTTGGCACACGCGCAAGTGTTAAGTGTATGTTGCAAGAAGATCTGGAAGAAATTGGTGCTGAAATTATTTTAGGAAATACCTATCACCTGTATTTGCGACCAGGACATGAATTAATTGAAAGAGTGGGTGATGGCCTTCATGGTTTTATGAATTGGAAGCGCGCTATATTGACAGACTCTGGCGGTTATCAAGTTTTTTCACTTTCATCAATGAATAAAGTCACTGAAGAAGGAGTTACATTTCAATCTCACCTCGATGGTTCAAAACATTTAATCTCTCCTGAGAAATCTATGGAAATTCAAAGGGCATTGGGATCAGATATTGTGATGAATTTTGATGAATGTCCTGCTCTCCCTGCGACTAAAGAGCGTTTGCGAGAAAGTATGGAACTAACTCTTCGTTGGGCCCAACGCTGTCGCGATTATTCGCTTAAACCACATCAAAATTTATTTGGAATTGTTCAAGGCGGTTTACATTTTGATTTACGCACAGAATGTATGCAGCGGTTAAATGAAATGAATTTTGAAGGATTTGCTTTAGGTGGACTTTCAGTTGGCGAAAAAAATGAAGAGATGGTTAATTTCCTAGATCAGTTTGTGCACACTATGCCGGAAAATAAACCTCGTTACTTAATGGGGGTAGGTAAGCCGCTTGATATTTTGAATGGTATTAAGGCCGGGCTTGATATGTTTGATTGTGTATTACCGACTAGAAACGCTAGAAACGGCCAATTTTTAACTCACAAAGGGCCATTAAATATTAAAAAAGAGCGTTTTAAAGAGGATCTTTTGCCTCCTGATCCACTTTGTGATTGTAAAATTTGTAAAAAATATTCCCGTGCGTATATTCGACACCTCTATACAGTCGGAGAATATTCAGCTGGAAATATGATTACCTATCATAATTTATTTTTTTATTTGCAGATGACTCGCGATGCAAGGTTAGCTATAATCGAAGCAAGATTTGACGAATACTATACTGCATTTTATAAATCGTATGAATCAAACCAATGGAATTAATTTTTCAATTTTTATAAAGGATATTTATGCCAGCAGCTCAAGCCAATCCCATGATGCAATTTCTACCTCTGATCGTTGTTTTTGTTATTTTTTATTTTCTTATGATTAGACCTCAAAAGAAAAAAATGGAAGAAGAACAATCATTACTAGAAAAATTGCAAAAAGGTGATGAAGTTTATACAAAATCTGGAATCATTGGTGTAATTCACGGAATTAACGATAAAGTTGTTACACTAGAAGTAAGCGATTCAGTTCGTTTTAAGATTTTAAAAGGCCAAATCGCTGGTCTTTCAAAATCAATTCTTGAAGTTGATAAAAAATAATTATTTAATACTGGGGTATTTATGTTTGGATTAGGTGCTGGTGAATTATTTCTTATTTTTATTATAGCTCTTTTATTTTTAGGGCCGAAAAAATTACCTGAGTTGGCAAAAGGCCTAGGTTCAGCAATGAGAGAATTTCAAAAAGCTCGCGATGAGATGATGTCTGAAATGCATAAACCACATTCTGATCCAGCGGCCGATGCAAAAAAAGACATTGAAGTCGTTGCAACGGCGATAAAAGCAGCAGAAGAAAAAGCTGAATCTCCTAAACAGTCGTAATTCCACCTTGCAAAATTATCTTTTTATAAACTATACTTTTTAGGTTATAAAAAACCGGGAGCTATTTTAATGAAAACCAGTTGGTGGGTGCGTTTTTCTGCACTGCTTGTATTTATCGTTTTAGCAATTCTAATTATTTTACCTACAGCAATGAAATTTGATGAAAGTGGACATTATCCATTTAAATCAAAAATTAATTTAGGGCTTGACCTTCAGGGTGGGCTTTATATGATTTTGGGTATCGACTTTAAAAAAGTTTATAAAGACGAAGTCACTACTTATACAAGAAAAGTTGAATCAGTTTTAAAAGACCAAGAGATTCTTATTACTCCAGGTAATATAGATGAAAGTGATCCAATGGATCCAAAACAAATTCTTATTTTTACTAAAGCCTCTGATATAGCTGCCGCTAAAACAAAAATTAAAGAATTTTTTGCCGGCAATATTCGTATTACTAAAGAAGAAAATGGCCAATTAGAAATTGCTCTTTCTTCGTTGATTAAAAAACAAATGGAAGAACAGTCTGTTGGTAAATCAATAGAAGTTATTAGAAATCGTATTGATGAATTCGGTGTTACAGAGCCAGAAATTCTTGCACAAGGATCTGATCGAATTGTTGTTCAATTACCAGGTGTACGCGATATCGAAAGAGCGAAAGAACTTATCGGTAGAACTGCAAAACTAGAATTTAAATTAGTTAATGATACAATTGCACCACAAGTAACTATGGGGTGGATGGATAAAGTTGCTAAAGCAGGAATTGTTTATAAAAAAGGTGACCGTTTTTCTGAATATCTAAAAAAAGTAAATGATTTTTTACGTAAAGATATTCCAGAAGGACATGAACTTGCTTTTGAAAAGAAAACTAATAGATCGACTGGTGAAGAAGCAAATATTCCTTTTGTTGTAGAGGTAATTCCTAGAATTACAGGAGACGATTTAGCAGATGCTCGCGTTCAAATCGATCAACAAAAAAATGAACCGTATGTATCTATGGATTTTAAAGCTCAAGGGTCTAAGAGATTTGAAGAAACAACTGGTGCCAATATTGGAAAACGTCTGGCAGTTATTCTTGACGGAAATATTTATTCTGCGCCTGTTATCAATGGAAAAATTGGTGGAGGTCACGCCCAAATTACTTTAGGTGGTGGAGTTAACTTTAATAAAACAATGTCTGAAGCAAGAGATTTAGCTCTTGTTTTAAGAGCTGGTGCACTTCCAGTTCAATTAGATTTCTTAGAGCAAAGAACTGTAGGGCCAAATCTTGGTAACGATTCAATTCAAAAAGCTAAAGTAGCTTCCATCGTTGGCTGTATGCTTGTTTTTATATTTGCTATTTTTTATTACAAAACTTCTGGTGTTATTGCAGTTATTACACTTTTAATAAATGTATTATTCACGGTAGCAATTTTAATTGCAATGGAAGCGACTCTAACTTTACCTGGTATCGCAGGGATTGCTTTAACGGTTGGGATGGCCGTCGATGCGAATATTATTATCTTTGAGAAAATTAGGGATGAGCTTCGCAAAGGAATTAGTAATTATAAAGCTTATGAATTAGGTTATAGTTCCGCTCTTTGGACCGTTCTTGATGCCAACATTACAACTGCAGCTGCTGGTTTTTGTCTCCTCAATTTTGGTACAGGACCTATTAGAGGATTTGCAGTTACATTACTTATTGGTATCGCTGTAACTGTTTATACTGCATATTACGTATCTAAAATTTTATTTGAATTTTACATGAATAAAGTAGAAGGCCAGGAATTAAGTATTTAGTTGGGAGTTATTTATGATCGAATTAATTAAACATGGAACTCATTTCAATTTTGTAAGCAAAATTAAATATATTTTTACCGCCTCTGTTGTACTGGTTATTTTGAGTATCTACGGTATCGCTAATAAAATGAATTACGGTGTAGATTTTAGAGGTGGAGCAGAAATTCAAACTAAATTTGAAAAACCTGTTCAACTGGATCAATTAAGAAGCGCACTAGATCACGGAGGCTTTAAGGGGGTCAGTGTTCAGACAATTGGAAATGACCAAGACAATTCTCTCCTTATTAAAGTTCAAGCAGCTGAAGGTGAATTGAATTTAATCACAGAAAATATTTCAAAAACACTGCAAGGTGAATTTGTAGATAATAAAGTTGAAATTCAAAAAGTTGATATCGTCGGACCTAAGGCCGGAAAAGAATTAAGATTTTCTGCTATTCAAGCTATGCTTTGGGCAATTTTATCAATCATGATCTATGTAGCTATCAGATTTGACTTTCGTTATGCTCCAGGAGCGATGGTTTCGCTTATTCACGACGTTGTAATTGTGGCCGGTGTAGTTGCCTTTACTGGTAACGAGTTTTCACTTCAGACTGTTGCAGCACTTCTCGCTATTATTGGTTATTCTATTAATGATACAGTTATTGTCTACGATAGAATTCGTGAGCACGAAGAAAGAGATCATACAATTCCATTAGGCACTCATATTAACGACGCTGTTAACGATACGTTATCTCGTACCATTCTAACTTCTGGTGCAACTTTACTAGTCTCTGCCTCGATGTATTTCCTAGGTGGAGCTGCTATAAAAGACTTCTTCTTTACAATGAGTGTCGGAATTATTTTCGGAACATATTCATCAATTTATATTGCTGCTTCATTGACTTTATTTACAGATAATTTCATGAAAAAAGCTGAAGCCAATAAGAAAAAAAATGCTAAAAGCGTTATGGCATAATTTTTTACTTACCTTTTTTATATTGGGTCTATTTTTAATAGGCCCATTTGCACTAGCAAATACTCCAAAATCTTTTAGCGATATCAGCTTCAACGCCAAAGATGTCTCCCAAGCAATCGCACCCCTTCAAAAGTTATCAGAAGCTGAATTATTGGCCCAAGTAAAAGAAACGAGTAAAAATTCGCCTATGGGGCGTGTCTTTGAAAATTTCCCTTTATTGGCAGTCTTTATGGTTCGTCTGATTCAAGATAAAGAAGCATTTCCTCAACTTGTAAAAATACTTGAAAATAAAATCAGATTAAAAAATTATGGTTATTGGATGATTGTTACTTTTATCTTTGGTTTTTTTCTTAAGCGATTAATAAGATCTAATAAAAATGGGCATTCTCAGTCATTAGTAATAGACGCTCTTTTTAATTATATTTTTAGATTTGCGATCATGTTATGTATTCGTCTTGCAATTACATACGCATTTTTTTCAGTAGAGCTCACACCTGCATTTAAAGTGTTTTCTAAGACATTTCTTTAGGGAACAGTCGTTGTGGGAACACATCCAACTCTTCTGTCTGTTGTTGCTCCTGCAGCTATCGTGGTAGGTATTGCTCCGTTTAAAGCATCAGGACTTCTGATAGTATAAAGTTTACGGTCACCCTGCAAAAGTGGATCCATGGTATTATTGACTGGCCAATAATAGTAAATAGTTTTGGTCTCGAGTGCGGCCTGATCGGCTTTAATTTTAAGCCCATTTTCTATATAAAATCCGTATTTTTTTACAATACCTTCCGTAATAAACATTGTGCCGTAAAATATAGCTCCACTAAGTATCTCAGGTTCTTTTTCTGCTAAGTATAATGCCTCAGTAGAATCCATATAATCTTTTAAAAGTTTAAAGAGTGGATCTGTCGAAGTAAGAAAATCAACTTGAGTAGGGCATATTGTTTTAGAAGTGATTGGATCAGTAAATGGAATCATTCGATATCCCATCGGCACGCTTTGAGCTGCTCCAGTCCCTGTATTAGGACGATTGCTCCATGACGTTTTAGCAAATAAGTCTAAGGGAGAAGTTACAGTTACACTGTATTCATTAAATAATCTATTTTCTAAAAGCACATTTATTTTTAGTCTCGCGTTTGTTGTACTCTCTGGTGCAAAACGCTGATCTGTTTTATCCCACATTGAAAAATGTTGTGGAATTAATTCAAGTCGTGGATAGAGAGCATTATCATTTCCTGGATGAAGTACTTCGTCATGGCAAACAAGGTTTGCTGGCATTCCTGCCGCAACAGGGGGAAGCGAAGTAGGTGTCTCATTAGCTGCAAAATAATAAGTTTGCCTAATAAATCCGGTTCTCCAAAATACATTAGGGGTTGGACTTGTCATTTCATATGAGAGGCAAGAATATTGTGAAATTGGAGCAATCTTTAAAGCACCTTGTGGACCTGTCACAGGTACTACTGGAGGAACTCTTCTAATTTGAAATTCTGAAGATTTGGCATTAGATCCTGAAGCCGTTTCTACAATTGTTACAATATAGGTTTTATTCAATGCTAATGAAGTAAGGTCAGCAGTTAGTGAATTTCCGACGATTGAATTAATTTTTATTCCGCTAATTGTATTCGTTCCATCATACGCAGAGAGAGTACATTGAGGGTTAACTTTATCTTGAGGTAATGTATTCGAACACCACCCTTGAAGATTTTGTAAGCTTTGATTTAACTGAATATTTGGACCAACTGTTGTTGATAAATAAAGCATTGGTGCAGCTGTTTTTGGGAATTTACTACAGGCGGTTGAACAATCATTAATAATATCTGATTGGCCGTTAAGACAGCTACAAAAATCAGTATTGATATAAACCTGACCAGTAGGTCTAGGTGGCGGAACATCTTTTAAACATATTCCTGAAGATCCATTTATTTTATCTAATAATGTTTGGTCAACTGTTCCGCCAACTGGCACTTCTCCATTAGGGGCAACTGGTGCAGTTGTAGGTGAGCTAGTTCCAATTAGATTATTATTAATAGTGTCTAGAACAAATTGTTTTGCATCACTAAGTTCTAGTGCACTTGCAAGATGTGTTTGAGCTGGGCAAGCATTTTGTGCACAATAGGTAAGCTGCGACCAAATCACATAGCCAGTTCCACAATAACTGCTATTAGCACCACTTAATGAATAGTCTTTAACTCTACCTGTATTTTTTGCAACACCAGGGTCAGCAATACAACCACTCAAAATACTGAGTATAAAAATTGTTTGTAAAATATTGATTAAATACTTTTTCATAATCCCCATGTATTACCTGATCGTATTTATCTAGATATAACTTTAACATCATGAATGAATTATTATGTCTCTACTTCTCGCTATGCTTTTAAATTAATAAGATAGGGGCTTATATCTTAAGTATCTCAAAAGAAGGATTGCCTTGGGTTTTTGGCAGTTAAGTTTTTTCAAAAGGTTGTCGATAGATAAATTACAAAAATCAAGGAGATATCTATGACGAAAGCGGATTTAATTGCGGCACTTGAAAAACAGGCCAGTCTAACTCATAAGCAATCTGAGGCCATTATTAATATCACTTTTGAAAGTATGATTAAGGCCTTGTATGAGGATGAGAGAATTGAGATAAGAGGTTTTGGGTCATTCGCTAATAGAAATTATAAAGCTTATGAAGGACGAAATCCCAAAACAGGTAAGATCGTTAAGGTACCACCAAAAAAAGTTCCATTCTTTAAAGTTGGTAAAGAACTTAAAGAAAAAGTTGATGAAGGAAAAGATAAATATATTATCAGAGAAGCTTAGTAAATATTTAAGGCAGTAGTTGAACTAGCGCATCTACTGTCTTTTTAGCATCACCATAAAGCATACGAGTATTTTCTTTATAAAATAATGGATTTTCAATTCCAGCATATCCTGCGGCCATTGATCTTTTAGAAACAATGACAGTCTTTGCTTTCCACGCTTCTATAACTGGCATTCCATAAATAGGACTGCTGGCATCTTCTAGTGCTGAAGGATTTACAATATCATTGGCGCCAATAACTAAAACTACATCTGTTTTTGGAAGTTCTGGATTAACTTCATCCATCTCTAATACAATATCATAAGGTACATTTGCTTCTGCTAATAAGACGTTCATATGTCCAGGTAATCTACCTGCAACAGGATGAATTGCAAATGTCACAGTTTTACCTTGGTCTTTTAATTTTTTTACTAATTCATAAACAGCATACTGTGCTTTTGCAGTGGCCATTCCATATCCTGGAACAATTACAATATGTGTAGCTTCTTTTAGTAGTTCAGCAGTGTCGTCAGTAGTGATTGCTTTTACTTCTCCAACAATAGCTGTGGCGTCAGTTGGTTTTTGAGCATGGGTACCAAAGCCGCCAAAGATAACTGAAAAAAATGATCTATTCATTGCTTTGCACATGATATAGGAAAGAATGGCACCAGAGCTACCTACTAGTGCTCCTGTGATAATAAGTAAATCGTTAGCAAGCATAAATCCAGCGGCAGCAGCGGCCCATCCAGAATAAGAGTTAAGCATTGAGACAACAACAGGCATATCTGCTCCGCCAATGGCCATAACTAAAAGTATTCCTAAAACAGAAGAAAGAGCTGTTACACCAATAAGACAATTTATTCCTTCGGTTGTATCTGAATTTAAAAAATAAAAGAGAATAAGGCCAGAAAGAATAATTATACTTATATTGATAAAGTGTCGTCCCGGATAAATAAGGGGATTACTTTTAATTTTTCCCTGAAGTTTTCCCCAAGCAATAACTGATCCAGTAAAGGTAAGTGCACCGATAAAGATTCCTAAGAATACTTCTACTAAGTGTATTGAATGAGCTGTCCCTAGAAGTTCAGCAGTTTGAGGTTCTAAGTAACTGCCGAAGCCAACGAGGACTGCAGCTAAACCCACAAAGCTATGTAGGATTGCAACAAGCTGAGGCATCGAAGTCATTTCAACTTTTTTAGCGACAATAATTCCAATAACTGAACCGACACACATGACTGCTATAAGTATAGCGTGGCCTTGTGTGGATTCACCTAATACCGTAGCTAAAATGGCCAGAGACATTCCGATGATACCAAAATAATTTCCACGCTTGGCACTTTCTTGAGAGGCAAGTCCACCTAAACTCAAAATAAATAATATACTTGCGGCTATATAAGCAACTGTTTGTAATCCACTAGAGATCATATATCTAACCTACCTTCTAAACATTTTAAGCATTCTGTGAGTAATAAAAAATCCACCGACAATATTTATTGTGGCCACTAAGACAGCAATGAGTGCAAGAATTGAAATGGGCCCAGTATAATTACTTTGCACATGCATAATTCCACCAATAATAATAATACCAGAAACAGCATTAGTAACACTCATAAGCGGAGTATGCAGAGAATGAGAAACATTCCAAACAACTTGCCAACCAATAAATATAGCTAAAACAAATACTGTAAAATGAGAAAGAAATTCAGCAGGTGCTACTAGCCCAATTAAAAAAAGTACTAATCCCAGAACAGCTAAAACAATAATCGTACTCATCGTTTTATTTTCAGGGGCCCCTACAATAACTGCTTCTGGTGTTTTGAGTACTGGCTTCGCAGCGACACTTATTGGTTTTTGCGGCCAATTTATTTTTCCATCATGAACAACCATTGCTCTACCAATGATATCGTCATTCATATCAATTTTAAAATTTTCATTTTTTCCCATGTCATCAAGAAGGTGGCAGAGATTATTTCCGTAGAGTCCACTTGCTTGAGCTGGTAATTGATCGACTTTTCCTAATATAGTAACGCCTTTGTAGCTGTAAATTTCTCCGGGTCTCGTGACTTCACAATTTCCCCCTGAAGATGCAGCTAGGTCTACAATGACTGAACCGGCTTTCATCAGTTCAACCATGTCTTTTAAAATTAATTTAGGAGCAGGTTTTCCAGGAATTTGAGCTGTCGTGATAATGATATCTACTTCTTTTGCTTGAGCTCTAAATAAGGCCATCTCTGCGTCGATAAAGGCCTGACTCATTTGTTTAGAATATCCCGATGATGTTGCCCCATCTTCATCTAATTCAACTGTTAAAAACTGCGCTCCCATACTCTGAATTTGTTCTCTAACTTCTTTTCGAGTATCGAAGGCACGTACAATTGCACCTAAGCAGTTAGCAGTACCAATGGCGGCAAGACCGGCGACGCCAGCACCTATGACTAATACTTTTGCGGGATCAACTTTGCCAGCAGCGGTAATTTGTCCATTAAGAAATTTACCGTAGTGATTGGCACCTTCAATAACCGCTCGATAACCTGCGATATTTGCCATCGAGGAGAGTACATCCATTTTTTGTGCTCGGGAAATTCGAGGAATCGCATCCATGGCAATGGCATTTATATTTTTCTTGGCAAGCAGTTGCAGTAATTCTGTATTTTGAGCTGGCCATAAATATGAGGCAATAATAGTACCAGCATGAACTAAATTTATTTCATCAATGGTAAGAGGTTGAACTTTTAAAATTATATCTATAGTTGAGTAAAGGGAAGTTGCATCTGGAAGAATGATCGCACCTGCATTTACAAAATCTTCATCTGAGAACAAAGCGTGTGCACCTGCATTTTTTTCTATAAAGACATCAAAACCTTGCTTCTTGAGTCGTTTTACGGTTGTAGGTGTGGCAGCTACCCTTGTTTCAGTTGCCATTACTTCTCGTGGAATACCAACTTTCATGTAAACTCCGATAAAATTTAAAATATAATTTATTCTACATTAATTCCTCTATCTAACAAATATCATTTTAGAGCTTAGAGACTTAATCCTAGTATTTGGTAACAAGAAACTGAGAATTACATTGTGGATAAAAATGCTCGGAAAATGTCAAGAATGATTAAAATCATATGTTGGATAAGCATCTCCCTTTGTACTTTTTCTACTGACGCAACTGTTCTACAAATTCTTCATACAAACGACTCACATTCATTTTTAGATAGTTCAACTCATGAAAAAAATATTAGCGGTGTTGCTCGTTTAAAATCTTTAATAGATTTTTACAAAGAAAAAATGAGGAATGAAGGAGTAGAAACGCTTACTTTAGATGCAGGAGATTTTACTGAAGGTAATGTGTATTTTCTAGCGGATGCAGGACGAAAATCTTTTAAGGCCCATAATCAAATAGGTTATGATGCTGTGACTTTGGGAAATCATGAGTGGTTGATAGGTGATAAAGACTTAAATCAAATATTAGGAGAGATTGATTTTAAATTTTCATTTCTCGCTGCGAATATAGATTTCTTATCCAATAAATCGGACTGCGAAAATATAAAAAAAGTTATTAAACCTTTTGAGGAACTAAAAATTGCAGGTTTAAATATTGGTGTATTAGGTTTAACGACAAATGAAGCCATTTATAAATGGCGGTTTAAATGTGGAAAAATTACAAATCCGCTTAAAAGCGCACTTCATTATGAAGAAATATTAAGACATAGGAATAATGATATCATTGTGGCCCTTACGCATTTGGGAGTTGATGAAGATATTCAACTTGCCAAAAAATCAAAAGAAATAGATCTTATCGTTGGTGGGCATTCTCACTCTATTTTAAGCAAACCATTAATAATTAAAAATATTGATGCTAGATCAATTCCCATTGTTCAGGCCGGATACCATACAAAATACTTAGGACGAATGATTATTGAATTTACTAAAAAAAAGAAATTAAAAATATTAAGTTATGAATTAATACCAGTAGAAAATAGTAAAAAAGATTATGAAATGAATCGTTTAGTTGAAGATGCTGAATTAGATTTGGCTACTTTATATGGAGTAGGATGGTTAGACAAAATTATTGGTTTTTCAGATTTAATAATAAATAGCCAGGAAGGGCAATATAAGTGGGGTTATTTTATTGCTGATACAATTAAGGAAAAAAGTTCTGCAGAAATAGGAATACATTCTCCTTTAATGAATAGTGAATCATATCCAATTGGAGAAATTAGTCGTAAAAAATTAATAAATTCAATTCCCAGAATTTACAATATTCATGACAGATTCGGTTGGTCGATTTACACTACAGTTATTAAAGGAGTCTGGTTACAACTGGCTTTAAAATCTCTTATGAAGCCGGAGAGACCATTAATTTTTTCAGGAATTTCCTTGAAATATAAGAAAGGTCCATTTGGTATTAAAATTCCTATTTTACTTGTTAACGGTAAAAAAATAAATCCATTCAAAAATTATTCAGTTGCCCTAACAGAGGGAGTGGTTATTGGTGCAGCGCAAATGAGTAAATATTCTTCGACCATTTTAAGATTTCCTAAAAAATCAAATTATCGAATTTGGGCCTCCTTAGAAGAAAAATTATTGAAAGTTGGAAACACGTTTTCAATAAAAAATATTCCTGAAGAAAATCATTTTTACTTTCCAATTAATCATTAATTGAAATTAATCCCGATGTACCATCACCAAATCGTCTTTCTTGTAAAATTTACAAGTATTTAAACAAGTTATTTGTTAAAGTACGTTTATGAAAAAAGAAAAAATTATGTTATTTTGGAGTGGAGGGAAAGATAGTGCCCTGGCCCTTCATTACTTAAAGGCAAATCCACTTCTTGAAATCGTTGGATTAATTACAATCTTAAATAAGGAGAGTAATACCGTATCATTTCATGGAATTCCCGATAGTCTTTTAAAAGAACAAGCAGCTATGTTGAAACTTCCACTACAAAGAATCTTTTTGTCTGGGGATATACATGAAGCTTTAAATATTACACAAATAAGAGAAATACTAAGTAAATTTGCTAATAAAGGAATCAAGTCCATTGCTTTTGGAACTAGTGACAATAGTGTAGAAAAACAACTTTTTGAATCTTTATTATTACCCTTAGAAATGCGTGCTTATTTTCCTCTCGGGCACCTGAAATCGGAATCAATCAATATTGAATTTTTAAAACTAGGTCTAAAAGCACTAGTTACGGCCATTAATGAGAAAAAGTTAGACAAGAGCTTTTTGAATTGTGAACTTAATCAAGAATTCCTAGATAGGATGCCTCGATTGGTAGAATCTGATTCTTTTCATTGCTTTGTCTTATTTATTCCTGGTTTTAAGTCCCGAATTGCTTTTTCTAAATCTATTGCTGTGGTTCAAGGGGCATATCTAGTTAGTTTGTTGAAAGAACCATAGTTTCAATATGAAAAAATTACAATAGTCATGACAATGTCTCGATTGTTTTACTAGTCTGGGATTTAACGTGGAGACAATAATTGAAACCCAGCATTCTAATTATATTCATTTCCTTTCTAGTGATAAATCCTCTTCATTGTGAAGTTAAAACTAATATTAAAACCTTATTGGAAAGATTAAATCATACAGAAGAGAGTATTCTTTCATTACAAATTGATAAGAAAAATCCTTATAAGGCCATGCTTCAAAATCTTGATGAGTATATAAAGCTTGTTGAGCTTTTTAATGATTTTAAACAGTATGATATCGTTTTTACTCAAACACTTGAAAATAAAATTAAAAACCATGACACACTTTCTGGGGATGAAATTTATTTCCTCCGTCGACTTATTACAATCTACTATAAGCTAAATGATAAGGTCTTAAGTTTTACACAAATATATGATCGACATGAACATAAGATGTCATCTGATTTTTCTAATCTTGAAAAAAATACTGATAAGATTAGAGTTGACCTTATTTGGTTATCTGGAAATTTAATAATTCTAGATCATCTTGAAACGATTCATAAAATGTTTTACGAAACTGATGGAAACTTTAGAAGAATTGTCAAAAATGCTCTGGTTGATAAAAATCCTGGCCAAGAGCGAGATACTAAAACTTTAAATGATTTAATTAAAGTGAATAAATATGCTGTTAAAATTGGCTCCAGTAAGAATTTCTATAATCAAGTCAACTTAGTAAGGGAGATAACAACTGAGCTTGAAATATATTTTAAAGATGATCTGCAAATTCAAAAAATGCTGGAAGAAATTGTAAGCAATAAAACTTCTCAAGAAATTGCCCAAGGTAGAGTTAAGTTTACTGAAGATACCTTTAGTTTTGTTGATACTGTCTATAGTGTGTTTAATAATACTATCGGCTGGATAAGCAAAGTCTTTGGAAATTTTGCTGGTGAAATCCGTACAAGAACCGGTCATCTCTATAATAATCTTGCATTGGCACAAGCACAAGCTAACCTCATTCCCCTTGATATTATTTTAGATAAAAGTAAATTTGTTTTAACTGATAAATTTATTCCTGGTTATTTTAGTCATGTTGCAATTTACTTAGGGACACAAGAACAATTAGAAACGATTGAGATGTGGAATCATCCAGATATCATTCCATATCAAGAAGAAATTGCCAAAGGAAATGTTGTTTTAGAGGCAGTTCGAGAAGGTGTACGATTAAGTACATTAAAACATTTTTTAAATATTGATGAGTTATTAATAATAAGAAAAGAAGACGCTCTAAATGATAAGAGTCTGATTATTGACAAAATAAATAGAGGGATTTCTCAACTAGGAAAGGATTATGATTTTAATTTTGATGTTTCCACTTTAGACAAGATTGTTTGTTCAGAATTAATATATATTATTTTTGGAAATGTACATTGGCCTACTCAATATAGATTTGGTAGGGCAACTATCTCACCTGACAATATTGCAGAAATTGTATTTCAAAAACTTAGTAAGTTTAAGATTCAGTCTTATATAACTAAAAATAAAAACGAACATGATTCACTAGTAAATATGTCACTTTTAGCAGATAAATTGTCGTATGAATTTCGTGATAAATCAGGTGGTATTATTTCTGATAAAAACAGTGTGGACAATTTTTATTGGAAAAAAAATATCAAGTGTCATCAGATTGTTGTTCTAAGCCATCGAGATTCAACTGTTCAATCCTCAAGACGCGTTTGCGAGACACTTTATTCAGAATATACATACGAAGAATCCGCTTATTAAATTATTTTTTCCCTGTTTATTTATTTATTTTTTCATATAATTATAAATAAATAATTTGGAGAAATGGTTTCTGCAATAAAAGAAATTACTAAAACAACCACTGAAGCTGCATCGATGACTAATGAAGCAATGAAAATTGCTAAAAATACTAATAATATTATTAATAAACTTGGTAATTCTGCAATTGATATTGGAAATGTTATCAAAGTCATTTCGGCGATAGCTGAACAGACAAATTTATTAGCATTAAATGCAACTATAGAAGCTGCACGCGCAGGTGAGGCCGGAAAGGGGTTTGCCGTGGTTGCAAATGAAGTTAAAGAATAGGCCAACCAAACTGCAACAGCTACAAACGAAATAACTAAAAAAATTAAAACTATTCAATCAGACTCGAAAAGTGCGATTGCAGCGATTGCTGAAATAAATTTGGCCATAGAAAAAGTTAACGGCCATACAGGAAATATTGCTGTTTCAATTGAAGAACAGGCCACAACAACCAATGAAGTTACCCGTATTATTGCCGAATCTGCAGAGGGGGTTAAACAAATTAGTGAAAATATTTCTCAAGTTTCATTAGCAGCAGCAAATACAGGAAGAGATGCTGGAAGTGCTCAGTTAGCTGCCAAAAGTGTGGAAGATACTGCTGAATTATTGAAAAAATATGTAACGCAGCTTAAATTTTAGCTCAAAAAGACTGATTTTCATTAGGAAATAATTGAAATAATTTGTGAATAAATGTATATTTCCTTTATTGGAGATTAATATGTGTAATTCTACAAATTCGCCCTGCCTCATTGAAAAAACTATTCAAACAATTACTACTGGTATTCCCGGAGCTAAAGTTGAAATTAGTGATCTTGGTGGAAGAAGTAATCATCTCGAAATTAAAATTATTAGTGATGCCTTTGTTGGACTTCGTACAATCAAGCAACACCAAATGATAATGGATTTATTAAAAGAAAGTTTAAAAAGTGAATTGCATGCAGTTATTCTTAAAACATTAACAATAGAACAAGCTAAGGGGATATAAGATGAGTGGAACAGCAATCGTAGAAGCAAATATTAATTTGGATTTGAAAACTCGAATTACTTCTTTAATTAATTCGTCACCAATAGTTTTATTTATGAAGGGTACTCCAGATCAACCTCAGTGTGGTT
The DNA here is from genome assembly GCA_036171615.1 of Bacteriovoracaceae bacterium. Lineage (GTDB taxonomy): Bacteria > Bdellovibrionota > Bacteriovoracia > Bacteriovoracales > Bacteriovoracaceae > Bacteriovorax. The sequence continues at coordinate 6,725 of JAVHRK010000144.1, read as the reverse complement.
TCTCTGCTAATGTTGTTAAAATTCTTAATGAACAAAATGTAGATTTTAATACATTTAATATCCTATCTGATATGGATATTCGGGAAGGTGTTAAATCCTTTTCTAATTGGCCGACATACCCTCAGTTATATGTAAAAGGTGAATTGATTGGCGGGAATGACATTATCAGTGAAATGGTTAGTACTGGCGAATTAGACGAAGTTTTAAAAGCTTAAATATTTATACATAAGGCTACAGGAGGCAATAATAGATAATACTCCAGCGAGTGTTGTTAATTGTTTATCTGTAGCTTTATACACACACCACCGATTTCCAATTTGCCCTCCAATAAAAACAATCAATAGAATTGGCCAATACTTTAGTATGTCATTTAAATTTTTGGTAACGCTTAGTTTTCCTACTAATCCGGCCAATGAATTAAAAAATATAAATAGGGTAGTTATGATGGCAATATTTTTGGCCTTTTCCATCTTCCAATAGGTCATAACAGGTGAAAGAAATATTCCACCACCAATTCCAACTAGTCCTGAAACAAGGCCCAAAATAACTCCAATTAAGGCCTGCTGTAATTTATTGGGAGTATGTTCAGATCGTTCAATTTTTTTAAATACAATTTTAATGCCGGCCCAAAAGAGTAAAGCTGAAAGCAAAACTAAGAAAACTTTTTCTGGTAGGTGGATCAAACCTCCAAGAAAAGCAGAGGGAATAGAAAATAAAATCCAAGGTATTACTTTTTTCCAGTTTATTAATTTATTTTTTATAAAAAGTAATGTTGAACTAAAGACAACAATAAGGTTACAGATTAAGGCCAGTGTAGGATAGGTTTCAAAGGGTAAATTCATTAAGGCCATAATCGCTAAATAGGAAGATCCACCACCAAAACCAGCACTTGAATAAATAATCGCCACAATACCAATGAGTACATATCCTACTTGATCAAGGTGAGACACTTGTATCCTCCTTTTAGTGACCATGTATTTAAATAACCTTCTCCCCTGAAGATTTTACAAATTTTTTTGCTCTGTAAACCTTGTTCACAAACCAGTAAGTATTTTTTGTCCTCTAATATTTCAGAAGCTGTAATAACTGAAGTTCGTAAATCAATTAAAATGTATTTACTAAGTTCTGAAATTTGATGATGTGATATTTCAAAATCATTTTCAGCTTCATGATTGAATTGAGCTGAACAGAGTGGACAATTTTTGTTTTTTTTCCAGCGTAATATTTTAGTTTCAAGTGAATGTAAATTGAAAATAAAGTTCTCACCATTGTTAAGATGTTTAATTCCTAAAATAACTTTCAATGTTTCGTTGGCCAATAATGTTCCAAAAACCCCCGCGGTGGGTGGTAGTACTCCAGCTAAAAAACAAGAATCGGCAGTAAGTAATTCAGCTGATTCGAACCACAGACACCGTAAACAAGGTTGATCAGTTGAAAGTGAAAAATTAAATAATTTTATTTCTCCCTCTAGTTGATCAATACCCCCTTGGATTAATATTTTTCTCAGTTTATAACAATTGTCATGAATTAAAATTTTAGTCTTAATATTATCCGTACAATCAAGAATGATATCATATTCAGTGAGAATAGATTCGATATTGGTAGCGTCTATATATTTTTGATAAGCGGAAATCTTGCTTTTGGGATTAATAAGACGGAGTCGTTTTGCAAGTGTTTCAGATTTAAGAAGTCCAATATCTTGCTCAGTAAAAAGTATTTGTCTCGGTAGGTTTGATATTTCAATTTTATCAAAATCTACTATTCCAATTGTACCTACTCCCGATGATGTAAGATAAATTGAAGCGGGGACACCTAGTCCCCCAGCACCAATAATGAGAATTTTGGCATTATTAATTTTGTCTTGACCGTTAGGCCCTACAAATGGAAGAACAATTTGACGTTGATATAATTCATTCATGATTGTGTTTGCATTGATGGCATGCAACCCACTCTGGGTCATGATTTACGTAGTGTTCTCTTTTCCATATCGGGACTTGTTGCTTTATTTCGTTTATTAAATATTCACAAGCATTAAAAGCTTCTTTCCTATGTGCAGAAGTTGCAAGTACAAATACGGCAATTTCACCAATTTGCAGGTGGCCAGTTCGATGAACACAAAATATTTCATCTGTTGAATACATTTTTTTTGACTGATTTATTATTTGATTAGCAATTTTTTCTGCCATTTCAGGGTATGCTTGGTATTCAAGGGAGCTAACAGCTTTTCCCTCGTTGTGATTGCGTACTAACCCTTCAAAAGTTACAGCGGCTCCGCTTATATCTTTAGTGAAATTTTTTTTCCAATCAGTAATTTTTTCCTGAGTAATTGGCTCGTCCGTTAAGATAAACACTTTATCCTCCGGCCACAGGTGGTATAAAGACAACTGTGTCATTTGACTCTATCTTAGAATCAAAACTACAGTATTCCTCATTGATAGCAACTTTTAAAGAAGTTAGCGGATAGTCAAATTTATACTTAATCTGTAATTCAAGATATAAATCTCTTGGAGTTTCTGCATTTGAAAACAATATCTCCTGATCAGTATTTGTGAGTTGTCTGATTTTTGCAAAGTACATTAGTTTTATTTTTTTATTCATTAAATTGATCCATAAGTAGAGATTTAAAATTTTGCATTTCCTCAGGGGTATTTCCATTAAGTAAGAGTAACTTATTGTCAGTTGTAATTTTTTTTATAGTTGAATTAAATAATAGCTTCATTGGGCAAGTATGGCCTGCTGCTAATAATTGAAAAAATCTTGCCTGAGACTTAGGGTGGTAAATGGTAAATAGCGGCTCTGGCCATTTTTTATCAAAATTTTCGTATGCAGTTGCCATTTTAAACGGATCTATTTTAGAAATTAAATTTTGAATAGAATCGAGATTAATAAAAGGCATATCACAGGCAATTACCAGAACTCGTGTGAATGGATATTCTTGAAAATAACTTAAAATACCACCTGTTGGTCCAATATTTAAAAATTTGTCATAAATAACTGGAGCTTCTAAGTTGGGTGTTTGATCTGTTCTGCATGAAATAAAAACCTGCTGGCATTTTTGTCTAAGTAAGTCAGTTAGATATTGAACTTGAGATTGATTATGATATTTAATTTGTGATTTATCTTGTCCCATTCTGGAGGATTTTCCTCCTGTCAGTATGAGTGCATTTAGTGGGATTCTTTTTGCTTCATCTAAAAAATGATTAATAATAAACTGACTAATTTGTACTAGATCTTCATGATGGAAACAAGGGATACCATTTATAAATGGTGAAATGGATTTAGTGAGAGTTATATAGGCCAAAATATTTTTATTATGCAGATCAGGATTTATATTTTCAATAAAAACTATATTTTTATTATTTGATTCGAAACCTAAAGCTGAATCAATAATAGTAAAGTCATAATCAATGGCCTTTAATTTTTGATCAATGAAATATTCAGCTTCAATCTCTCTTGCCAAATATACTTGATAATCAGTCTTTAAAACTTTAATTAAGTTATTTAAAAAAAAATCTTTTACATCACTTCTAGTACCAGTAATGGCAAGTTCGTGTAAGTGAAATTTATTTTTATTTAATATCACTTTTCCCGCCAGTTTTTTTTTCTAGTGTAATTTCACCAATAATCATTTGATGAGAGATGGCCTTGCACATATCATATATTGTTAATGCAGCTATACTGACTCCTGTTAAAGCTTCCATTTCGACGCCCGTTTTGCCACTGGTTTGAACTATGCAGTCGATAAGGATTATGTTCTCTACTGTATTAGGCGTAATCTCAATTTTACAACTTTCGACTGAAATAGCATGGCAGAAGGGGATAAGTTCAGATGTTTTTTTTACACCCATTGTTCCTGCGATTATTGCAGTATGAAAAACAGGTCCTTTTTTAGTTTGAATATCACCATTAATTAATTGAGACATAATTTCAGTACTAACTATTAGAGATCCTCTGGCGTGGGCACATCTCGTAGTCATTTCTTTACTAAGAATATTTACCATCATCGGGTTATTATTTTTATCAATATGTGTAAAGTTTGAATTATTCATTTTTTTCATCCCCCGATAGAATACATTGGTCTCTCAACTAAATTCAAACGTTTGTTTGGTTTTTTATGAATGAAATCTTGAATGAGTTGTGGATAATCCTCAGCTGGTAGGTCTATTAAATTAGGCCCTTTATCTACAAATAAGCAGGGATATAAATTACCAGTTGCACTTAAACGTAATCTCGAACAAGTACCGCAAAATGGCTTACTTTCACTTGCTATAAAACCTATTTGAGCACCATTTTCTAGAGTGTAATTAAAAGATGTTGAATCATGATTATCAAGACATCTGGTAAGTGTATGCTGTAGCTGGATTTTTTTAATTATATTATCTACTGGTAAATAATATTGATCGTAATGGGCCAACATTTCTCCAATTTTCATAGTTTCTAAAAATCGTACTGGGATTTCATATTTTTTTGAAAAATTAATAAAATCTTCTATTTCATGTTCATTAATTCCTTTTAACAGAACGGTATTAATTTTTATTTTAAATCCCAATTCTTTTGCCCTAATAATATTATCTATTATGCGGTGAAGATCTCGATTTTTTGTGATTTTTTCAAATGACTGCTGATTTAATGAATCGAGACTAATATTTAAAGTAGATAATGAAGTTTGTTGCAATGGAAGCAGAAATTCATCCAATTTAATTGCATTAGTAGTAAGAGCTAACTTTTTTAATGGTAAACTTGATAATTTGTCGACAATAGTAAGAAAGTCTTTTCGTAAAAGAGGTTCACCGCCAGTTAGTCTAATTTCGTCGATACCTAGATTTATTAAATTAGAACAAATATCAAAAATTTGATTTTTGTTAAGAAGCTTTTTTGTATCCAAAAAACGTGGATGCTCTGGCATACAATAAAAACATCTCATATTACATGCATCAATTAATGAGACTCTTAATTTTCTAAATTTTCTTCCATGCTTATCCATTAATATTTCCAATGATAAAATGGGAATAAATTTTTATTATTATTACTTTTATTTATTTCAATAAAACCATCACTATCTCTCAACGAGAAAAAGTCTCCACTTCCGTTGTTTGTAAGTGGAACGGCCATAATTTTACCCTCTTCGGTAAATGTAATTTTTGAGGGGAGATAAGTGGTCATATCAGAATTGATATTAATTTCTTCTAAAGTATTTACATACATACTTGGATTAAAATTATTAAAGATTGCACTTATAATATATTTTCTTAAATTTACCATTGAGGATACAGGGTTGCCTGGAAGCCCAAATACTAATTGATTTTTCGGGCCTATTCCAAAAAATAATGGCTTACCTGGTTTTTGATTAACTCTATGAAAAATTGTTTTTACTCCGAGATCTGTAAGTACAGATGGTAAAAAATCAAATTTTCCCTTAGAGACACCTCCTGAAATAATTATAAGTTCATGATCAAATAATATTTTTTCAAGACGAGAAAACATCATCTCTTTGTTGTCTTCAAGGTGATCAATAGTATTAGCTACAATCCCATACTCTGATAATATTGCCTGAATTGAATATGGATTTGAACGATAAATTTGATGTGATAATAGTACATTCCCTGGTTCAACTAACTCATCACCGCTGCTTAAAATTGCAATTTTGGAGTGTTGTTTTACTTTTATATTGGAAATTCCAGACGAGGCAAGTACCGAAATATGACCGGACTTGATGATCGTATTTTTTTCAATGAGAAGCTGATCTTTTTTATAATCACTTCCCTGAAAATGTATATACTGTCCCATCTTTATTTTATTACAGTCAAAAATCTGTACTTTATCATTATCAATTTGTAGATGTTCATAGGGGATAACTGTATCGCAACCATGTGGTAACGGAGCACCTGTCATGACTTCAATGCAATTCGATTGATTTTTTAAAAAAGTTTGCTTTTGACCAGCTGCTTGAATTCCTTCAATAATAAAACTTTGACTACCAATCTGCTCATTGTAGCAAATCGCCACACCATCCATCATAACTCGATTAAATGGTGGTTGGTCATAAATAGAATGAATATCAATGGCCAGTACTCGTTTTAGAGAATTGTGAAATAAGATTGCTTCTTCCATATTATTTAAATGGAGAAAGCTTGAATCCTTAATTAATTGAGTAGCTGTCTGGGAAGTAATCATTATGAAAAATGTTACCCTTAATGATTTTTCATGGCCATTTGATCTTCATGTTTAATATGTGTAATAAGCCATGCTTTTAAAAATTTTAGACAGTCGTCAATTACGGCTTCACCCTTAGAATGTCGAGCTTTATAGTTAAGTACTGTTGAAGCAAAATCTTTATGTTGTTTTTGATGTTGAACGATGTTTTTATATCCTCGTTCTTTCATGATGGTTTCTTCATCACTAAAATGATGGATAGTATACTTGACTAATTCATCTAGGGTAATTTCTACTACTAAATCTAAATTATCACCCAGTTGATTAGTGCGAATTAAATTATTAATGCAAGAAATAAGAATTTTATGTTGGTAATCAACAGTCTCTTCACCTGTAAGTAAGTCATCAGTCAGAACTAATTCTTCCATAATACGATCTCCTGCGTTTGTAATCTAAGATTAACATATTTTTAAAAACTGACTAGATAAAAACGACACTAGAAAGTACGAACTAGGATCTACGTCTCGGAGAGGCCCGCGTTAACTTGATTTAGTTTTATATTGCAGTTCGTA
>JAVHRK010000143.1:0-2000 GCA_036171615.1 Bacteriovoracaceae bacterium | reverse complement strand
AGTCCGAGATTCAAATGCTGGGATACTCAATACAGTCAAATGTCGAAGATGCCCAAAGAATTGATCGAGACTTGCGTCGAGCAAAAACCATCGAAGATAAATCAGAGCTAGAAGGAAGATATAAAGAAACTGAAAAAGAATGGAATACAAATAGAGAGTCGCTGGCAAAAGATAAAAAATCTATTCCTAGCTTGAACAACGATCTTATAATTGCTCGTGATGATTTAGAGGCGTTTCGTAATGGTAAGCCTACTTCATTTGATAAAGCACAATCAGCGAAGGCATTAGAATCGGCCAGCGGAGAACAAGAGAATACTAATACCGGAAAGTTTTTATGGTACGGATTCTTATTTGTAGTGATGTCTCTGCCCCTCTCGTACCCAATGGTTTATTTTACTAGAAGTAAGCACGAAAGATTGAGTCGTCTTCAAAAGTTTTCTGAGTGGCTGGATTCTATAACTGGAAGAATGGCCCTTATTGGAGTAATGCCTGTAGGGTTTATTTCAAATTTAATATGGGGAAAAAGAGAAGAGCCAGTAAGTAAGCCAGATACCGTTATGCAGGTAGGATACGAGCGGAATGCTTTTCTGACTGACAGAAACTTAAATTATCACACTCAGATTATTGGGGGTTCTGGTGCCGGAAAAACTAATCTTTTAAAAGTTATGCTGGAAGATCGAATCGCCAAAGGCCATGCGATTATCTTTTTTGATTTTAAAGGTGAAGTTGATTTAATCGACTGGATGGCCGGAGCAACTGAACACTACTGGCGCAGAAATGATCTCGCCATGATTTCAATGTCTGATCCAAAAACTTCTTACGCTTATAATCCGATCAGTCTTGGAACTGAAACGGAAATCTCTTCTCAGATAATGAACGCCTTTACTTGGTCGGAGTCATTTTATAAAAATTCTGCTGAGAATGCACTCCTGATTATTTTAAAAGCTTTTTGTTACCAAAGAGACATGACACATAAGACTTTCCACCTGGGTGATCTGTACCAGTTTTTAACTGACCCAAGCTTTAGAATGGATATGGTGTCGGCGGTTAGTCTTTTAAATTATCCTGAAATGTTTAGGGCCGACTTAAAGAGAATTTGCGAAGAACTTACAACCAATAAAAAAGAAAACTATCTGAGCTTGGTAACTCAAATTTCAAAAATATTAAATTCGTCAGCAGGGGAGATTGTCGCGCATAAAATTGGCCACGACGAAGAGTTTAATTTAAAAGAAGCGATGAGTTCAGGAAAGATAACGTATTTCATGATGAACAATTTAAAACTGAAAGAGACTGCCGCAATCATGGGGAAACTAATTCTTCAGGACTTGATGAAAACTGTCGGTAACATTTACGACGACAGAAACTACCAGAGAAATCCAGTCACGCTTATTATTGATGAATTTGCTTCTTTTGCTACGCCGGACTTTGGAGAATTTATCGAGAAGGCCCGCGGTGCTGGAATTAGTATTGTTGTCACTTACCAAAGTAGAAAAAGCCTTGACCATATAGAGCAAAGTCTGGCCCTGAAAATGAACGAGAACACCGCCAACAAGGTAGTGTTTCAGGTGCAGGATTCGGAAGACGTGGAATGGTTTTGTAGTCTCCTTGGAACAAAAAAGACTACAAAAGAAACTCACCAGGCCGAAGATGGATTTTTTGGAGACACAAAGACGGGAATGAAGTCAGTTCGTGAAGTTGAAGAATATGTCGTTCATCCAAACGAAATAAAAAAACTTAAGCTTGGGCAGGCCCTTCTGTATTGTTCAAAGGTAGACCCTCACCATGTTCTTATGAATATAAAAGGGGCCAATGAATTTGAGGGGCGATACGAAAGAAAATTCAACAATGAAAAAATAGCGAAGCGAGTAAAGTTTAATGTTTCAGTGCCAAATCAAAAGAATAATAATGACGTAGAGTCAGAGAATTTTATCTAGGGGAAAAGTGTATGGATTCAATCGATATTCAATTTGTAAAACCTCAAGAAGCTGAGCTTGAGAATA
>JAVHRK010000142.1:0-2000 GCA_036171615.1 Bacteriovoracaceae bacterium | reverse complement strand
AGTCCGAGATTCAAATGCTGGGATACTCAATACAGTCAAATGTCGAAGATGCCCAGCGAATTGATCGAGATTTGCGTCGAGCAAAAACCATCGAAGATAAATCAGAGCTAGAAGGAAGATACAAAGAAACTGAAAAAGAATGGAATACTAACCGAGACTCACTGGCAAAAGCTAAAAAATCCATTCCTGACTTGAGAAATAATCTTGCAATTACTCGTGATGATTTAGAGGCATTTCGTAATGGTAAACCTACTTCATTTGATAAAGCGCAGTCAGCGAAGGCATTAGAAGCGGCCAGAGGAGAACAAGAGAATACAAATACCGGAAAGTTTTTATGGTATGGATTCTTGTTTGTAGTGATGTCTCTACCTCTCTCGTACCCAATGGTTTATTTTACTAGAAGTAAGCACGAAAGATTGACCCGTCTTCAAAAATTTGCTGAGTGGTTAGATTCTATAACTGGAAGAATGGCCCTTATTGGAGTAATGCCAGTAGGGTTTATTTCAAGCTTAATATGGGGAAAAAGAGAAGAGCCGGTAAGTCGGCCAGATACCGTTATGCAGGTGGGTTACGAAAGAAATGCTTTTTTAACTGATAGAAATTTAAATTATCACACTCAGATTATTGGTGGCTCTGGAGCTGGAAAAACTAATTTATTAAAAGTTATGCTTGAGGATCGAATCGCCAAAGGTCATGCGATCATCTTTTTTGACTTTAAAGGTGAAGTGGATTTAATCGACTGGATGGCCGGAGCCACTGAATATTACGGGCGCAGGGATGATCTTGCGATGATATCAATGGCCGATCCAAAAACGTCATACGCTTATAATCCGATCAGTCTTGGAACTGAAACGGAAATTTCCTCTCAGATAATGAATGCCTTTACGTGGTCAGAATCATTTTATAAAAACTCTGCCGAGAATGCGCTTCTGATTATTTTAAAAGCTTTTTGCTACCAAAGAGATATGACGGGGGAAAATTTTCACCTTGGCGATCTCTATCAGTTTTTAACTGACCCGAGTTTTAGAATGGATATGGTGTCAGCAGTCAGTCAGTTAAATTATCCTGAACATTTCAGGGCCGATTTAAAACGCATTTGCGAAGAGCTTACAACCAATAAAAAAGAAAATTATTTGAGCTTAGTAACTCAGATTTCAAAAATTTTAAATTCGTCAGCAGGGGAAATTGTCGCTCATAAAATTGGCCAAGATGAAGAGTTTAATCTGAAAGAGGCGATGAGTTCCGGAAAAATAACATACTTCATGATGAACAATTTAAAACTGAAAGAGACTGCCGCAATCATGGGGAAACTGATTCTTCAGGACTTGATGAAAACTGTCGGTAACATTTACGACGATAGAAACTATCAGCGAAACCCGGTGACACTTATTATTGATGAGTTTGCTTCTTTTGCTACGCCTGATTTTGGAGAATTTATCGAGAAGGCCCGCGGTGCTGGAATTAGTATCGTTGTCACTTACCAAAGTAGAAAAAGCCTAGACCACATAGAGCAAAGTCTGGCCCTAAAAATGAACGAGAACACTGCCAATAAGGTAGTGTTTCAGATACAGGACTCGGAAGACGTGGAGTGGTTTTGCAGTTTACTGGGAACAAAAAAGACCACCAAGGAAACTCACCAGGCTGAAGATGGATTTTTTGGAGATACCAAAACGGGCATGAAGTCGGTTCGCGAAGTTGAGGAATATGTCGTTCATCCAAATGAAATAAAAAAACTTAAGCTTGGACAGGCCCTTCTATATTGTTCAAAAGTAGACCCTCACCATGTCCTTATGAATATTAAGGGAGCCAATGAATTTGAGGGGCGATATGAAAGAAAATTCAAAAATGAAAAAATAGCGAAGCGAGTAAAGTTTAATGTTTCAGTGCCAAGTCAAAAGAATAATAATGACGTAGAGTCAGAGAATTTTATCTAGGGGGAAAATGCATGGATTCAATCGATATTCAATTTGTAAAACCTCAAGAAGCTGAGCTTGAGAATA
>JAVHRK010000141.1:0-10557 GCA_036171615.1 Bacteriovoracaceae bacterium | reverse complement strand
CAAATAAAGGTGGAGATGTTGAGCTTCTAAAACGAGTTATTCGTTGCGAAGAAGGGACTTTTACTGGTCACATCAAAGCACTAGAAAAACAACTTAATGGTGATAATGCTGAATTCAAAGTGCCATTTATGAATACAGATTTGAACTCTACTCTTGAAACTACAACTACTTTAAACTAAAATTCAGGCATTAATCCTTAAACCATGCAGGTTGTTAATGCTTAAAAAAATGTTAAACATAGTTATACTTACACCCGTCTTACTGGCGGGTGTTTCTTTTTCGGCTCACGCTGAATCAAAACAAATTAAACCCAATATCCATCTTTTGACTAATGAGAAAGCAGCAAAAAAAGTTAGTGAGGATATCCCAGAAGAAACGACATCTAGGATTCCAGGCGAACTCAACAAGCACTCTCTTGGAATTGGCTTTGGTCAAACTTTTCTACGTTCAAGTTTAGCCGAAAATGGAAATGATAAAATAACTGCAGAATTATATTATAACTACTCTGCAAGCTATTCTTTTGACTTTATGGCCAATCTTCATTGGAACACTCATACATATAAAGACCGTGAAGCAGTTACAAGAGGGCTGGCACTTGCAATAAAGGGTAAAGGGTTTCAACTTGATGCATTTTCTCCATTTGTCTTTGGGGGTTTTGGTTTTTATTATCCTTCCGTCACAAGACATATTACAGCTTCAGAATTAGCTACCACCAGATCTCAAATTGTCTTTGGGGTAAATGCGGGCGCAGGTGTAGAATTAAGGCTTAATTCCAAAGTAGTCGTAGGTGCTATACTTCATTATCACGATCCTTTCGATGTGAGACAGGAAGTGGGCCCAACTTTGCAGGCTTCGTATCTAAAAATACTTTTAACTGCACTATATACATTTAATTAAATGCATCGTCGTTTGTACATTTTTACAGGTAAGGGAGGAGTTGGAAAAACGACTCTTGCCATGAGCTTTACCAAGGAACTACAGAATGAAGGAAAGCAAGTATTGTATTACTGCTTTTATCAACTGCCTGAAAAAAAACTTTGGGATAAATTAGATCTTCCTGTTTTAGACTTAGAGACTGAAAAAAGTGCAGAAGTATATATAGGCAAAAAATTAAATTCGACAACAATCGCCTCATGGATTATGAAAACTCATTTTTTCAAATCCTTATTTCAAATATTACCGGCCCTAGGGCATATGATTTTACTTGGTCATATTATTAATGAACTGGAAAATAATCCTGATTTAATTATTGTACTTGATTCTCCAGCTTCAGGGCACGCTCTTACTATGTTTGAATCCTCGACTAATTTTAAAAATATTTTTAAAACTGGATTAATTGTTAAAGACATTGAAAAAATGCAAAGTTTTTTAAACAATGAAAATAATCTAATCACTTATGTAATTGCTAACCCAACAGATTTAGCAATTACTGAAGCTAGAGAATTACAAAAAGAACTAAGTGAAAATAATAAAAGCTGTTCAATTATTATAAACAATAGTTATCAGAAATTTTTTGAACTCTATCAACTTGATACAATTGACCTACCTAGTTTTTTACAGTCAAAACTTGCAGCAGAAAAAGAACTGGATTTACAAGCTCTCACTTTTCCACATCTCACAACGAATATTCCAGAAGAACTTATTCGAGAACTCATGCCCTTTATGAAGGAGCTTGTGTGATTATCCCTCTAAAAAAGATTGAAATTTTTTGTGGAACTGGTGGGGTTGGAAAAACGACAGTTGCAACTGCTCGTGCCTTACACTTAGCAGGCCAAGGACAAAAAGTTCTACTAATCACCATAGACCCAGCTAAAAGATTAAAACAAATTTTAAGTTTAAAAGATAATGATGATGGAGAAATTACATCAATTTCGGACTTAGGATTTGATGCAATGTTAATGTCTCCAAAGGCAACATTTAAAAAAATTCTTAAAAATGAGTTTGAAAGTCACATCATTACAAATCTAGCAAGGCCCCACGGTGGCATGAATGAAATAATGTCTATCATTGAAGTACAGTATCAATTAAAGAAAAACTTATATGATGTTATTATCTTAGATACTCCACCAGGCAAACACTTTCTAGACTTTCTAGAATCATCTGAAAAAATAAAAAACTTCTTTGATAAAACCTTTGTTGATATATTTAATTTCTACCTCAAAAAATCAAATAATATTTTCGGAAAAATTGTAGATTCTGGCATCAAAAAGCTTTTGTCATACTTGGAGAATGTAACCGGTGCAGATTTTGTAACTGAGTTTATAAACACTGTTTATGCACTTTATCAGTCGAGAGAAATTTTTCTAGAAGCACTTAACTTCCAAGACGATTTAAAAAAACAATATTATTCGAATTGGTTTCTAGTTACTTCAGTCGAGCAAGAGAAAGTAAATGAAGCAGAGGAAATAAAAGATAAAGCACGTCAGTTTATGCATCAATATCATTTTCTTATTATTAATAAATCTGCAGTGAGTTACTTGAAGACATGGCACCCAAAAGTCGGTACAAAGCTTTTTGAATTAAAAGATTCATTGCTAAAACGTGAATTAGACTTAGCTACATACGCAGGTAAAAACTATAATAAAGTCATAAAGTTTTCTGAAGTAAATCATCCAAGTCCAATGGAACATGTAAAAGAATTAGCGAGGCAGTTTAATGAAATATAAAATTTCAACCAAAGAAGAACTAGATTTATTTATTTGCAAACACTGGCACGATGTAAATGAATATATTCACAAAATGCAAGAAGGACTGCCAATTCCGATTACATCAAGTGTAGATATTAGAGAAAATAGAGATAAGTATGCTCCTGTAGACCATAATATGTATCCTGCTGGGTTTAATAATTTATGCAGTGTCGATCTTAAAAGTTCGGCCGCTGTTTTTAAGGCCGCTATTCAGAAGATTAATTCCCAAATTAAAGTAATCGGAATTTTCCCAGAATCACATACAAAAAACTTAATGTACCTTGAACACTTAGCCACTTTAGGAGATGTAATACTAAACGCTGGGTTTGAAGTAATTTACTTAAGCTTTGACACCAAATTATTTCCAGAGAATCAAACGGAGCTAGAATTAATTTCTCACTCCGGCCAAGCAATAAAAATCATTAAATTAAATTTAGCAGAAAAAATCCCTGTCGATCTCATTATTTGTAATAATGATCAATCAACACCACTACCAATTGTTTGGAAGGATATAAAAATACCCATTATTCCAACTCCTCAAATCGGTTGGTTTAACCGCGAAAAGAATAATCATTTTAAACACTATCAGAATGTAGCAAATCAATTTTGTACACATTTTGAAATTGATCCTGATCTTATTCAAGCAAAATTCAAAGCAGTTGAAAATGTTGATTTTGAAAACAAAGAGGGACTTAGTAAATTAGGAGAGGCCGTTGATGAAATTATAAACCAGCTGCCAACTGGTGCTAAAGTTTTTGTTAAAGCATCTAAGGGTACTTACGGAATGGGTATAAGTGTTGTTTCTTCTGGTGAAGAAATAATAAATATGAATCGTAAAACTAGAAACAAAATGGACGTCGGTAAAAATAGTATTAAATTCACTTCCCTGCTCGTACAGGAAGGTGTCGAAACAATTATAAAATACGATGAAATGCCTGCTGAAATTACAGTTTATTTAATTGATGGCCAGAGTATTGGTGGCTTTATGAGAGTTAACGGGGAAAAAGACAGCCTCGGAAATTTAAATAGTAGAGGTATGGTTTTTAGAAAACTTTGTATGTGTGATGTTGATAGTGCTCCAAACGAAGCTGCTGATCATAAAATTAAAGAATCACTCTATTCACTTATCGCAAGATTATCTACAATTGCTGCTGCTTATGAAATAAAGGAAGTTTTATGATGAAAGGTGCTAAGAAAAACATTATGGATGCTATTGGGTGGACTCCAATAATAAAGCTTAATAAAGTTACATCTGAAGTTGATTCAGAAATTTATGTAAAATTAGAATATTTAAATCCAGGTGGATCTAGTAAAGATAGAATCGGTGGTTACATTATGGACCGGGCCATTCTCGCAGGAAAACTAAAACCAGGTGGCACTATAATAGAAGGAACTTCTGGTAACACTGGTGTAGGGTTAGCAATGTGGGCCGCTGTAAATGGATATAAATGTATTTTTGTCATGGCCGACAAGCAATCAGTAGAAAAGGTAAATAATCTAAAATCATTTGGTGCAAAAGTCGTTGTTTGTCCAACTGATGTTGAACCAGAAGATCCTCGCTCTTATTATTCTGTTTCAAAAAGACTAGCTGAAACAATTCCTAACTCATATTATGTAAACCAATACGACAATCTTTGGAATAGAGAAACACATATCGCAACAACTGGTCCAGAAATCCTGGAACAGACCAGTGGAGATTTTGATGTTTTCATGGCCGGAGTTGGTACAGGTGGAACTATCACAGGAACTTCAATGTTTCTAAAATCAAAAATGAAAAACCTTAAAACAGTAGGAGTAGATGTTGAAGGCTCTATCGTTGCACAATTTGCAAAGACTGGGGATTTGAGTGGGGCACGCTCTTATGTAATTGAGGGTATCGGTGAAGATTTTATTCCAGGCAATTATGACTTTAGTGTCATAGATGATTGGGTAGTCGTTGGAGATAAAGAATCTTTTATTATGACAAGAGCACTTTTGAAACAAGAAGGTATTTATACTGGTGGTTCTGGAGGGGCAGCGGTAGTGGGTGCAATTAAATATGCCAAGACTTTAAAAGAGCCAAAAAAAATATTAGTTATACTACCAGATTCGGGTAATCGATATTCATCAAAAATATTTAATGATGAGTGGATGATGGCCAAAGGTTATATCGATTCTTCATTTAATGTCATTATAAGTGATCTTTTAAAAGATCTTGGAAAAGATAAAAATCAAATCATCTCCATCGATGACCATGCCACCATTGGTGATGCAGTAAAAATGATGGAACTAAAAAATGTTTCTCAATTACCCGTTGTTAGCGAAGGAATCATTAAAGGAGTACTCAGCGAGAATGCACTTTTAAAACCACTTTTTAATGGTGAATTTCAACTTAGTGATTCTGTTTCATTGGCCTATAGTGATAAATATAAAGTCGTAGACCAGAATGAGTTATTAAGCAATGTGGCCGAATCACTTCTGAAAAAAGATGTAGTTCTAATAACGAGTCACGGAAAATTAACAAATATTTTATCAAATATCGATATTCTAAACTTCATTTCAAAGAGAGAAAACATATGAGTAAGAAAATTTCAGCAAAACGTATTCATGATATTGCAACACGAGTAATTCACGTTGGAGGAGAACCTGATAAAGAAACAGGAGCTATCATGCCTCCCATTTATCAGACATCCACCTATGTACAAGCATCTCCAGGTGTTCACAAAGGATATGAATATACTCGTACTCACAATCCAACGAGGTCTCGGTTAGAAGAATGTTTGGCCTCACTAGAACAGGCAAAACATTGTGTTGTAACCGCTTCAGGACTTTCTGCTGAAATGCTTATCATGCATTTACTACCACCAGGATCAACAATCATTTGTGGTGACGATGTTTACGGTGGGACTTACAGACTTTTTACAACAATATTTCATAAAATGCATAATTTTATTTTTGTTGATACGACTAACTTAAAGCTGTTAGAACAAACAATTAAAAAAAATAATCCCGCTCTTATATGGGTAGAAACACCTACAAATCCACTACTAAAAATTACAGATATTATAGCTGTTAGTGATCTTGCTAAAAAAGTTAAGGCACTTACTGTTGTAGATAATACTTTCATGAGTCCCTATTTTCAAAACCCATTAGTATTGGGTGCAGACATTACATTACACTCAATGACTAAATATATAAATGGTCATAGTGATGCTGTTGGTGGATGTATGATGATGAATAGTAAACCTCTTCATGAAAAACTTTTTACTCTGCAAAACTCAATTGGTCCTTGTCACTCCCCATTTGACTCTTGGTTAGTTTTAAGAGGGTTAAAAACATTAGCGATACGTATGGAAGCTCACCAAAAAAATGCAATCATTATTGCAAATTATTTAGAAAAACATCCAAAAGTTGAAAGAGTAATTTATCCAGGATTAAAATCTCATCCTCAGCATTCAATTGCAAAAAAACAAATGTTAGGCTTTGGTGGAATGATCACTTTTTTCCTAAAAGGAGATTTGAAAAAATCTGAAAAATTTCTATCTAAAGTAAAACTTTTTGCACTTGCAGAAAGTCTAGGTGGCGTTGAAAGCTTAATTGAACACCCGGCCATTATGACACATGCTTCGATTCCAAAGGCCGTTCGTGAGAAAATTGGAATAACAGACAATTTAATTAGATTATCTGTAGGAATTGAAAATGTAGATGACCTCATAGAAGACTTAGAAATTGCTTTTCAGAGCTGAAGTAAAATATTTTCATCTATTTCCAACATAGTTACTAGGGCATCGCTATATAAAAACATGCCCTTTTTATATCTAGCAAGTTCAAAGAAAATTTCATTTATAAAATCTCGTGTATTTAATTCGAGGTTTGAACTTAAGAAACTTACTAATTTTTCTTCTTCATTACTCTTTGCCCAATTAATCATTGTCCCCTCCGACAAGAAAGTAACTTTGGACCCTCTCCCGAGTTTTAAAACATTAGATTTTTCAAGGGCAATAATTTCATTATTATAAAATAGTTTAGCATTCCCCTGGCCATAAATTGTCGCTTCCATATTTTTAAGGTTTAAAATCATTATGGTGTAGCTTACTTTTGCTTTATTATCTTTTGCGTGTTGGCTAATCAGTGAAATAAAGGATTCTATTATTGTATAAAACTCCGTATTTTTTATTTTTAAATCTTCTAATGCTGAGATAATAAGTGATGAGACAACATAAGAATCACTTCCGGCCTGGATAAATAACATTTGAGAATCTCTTGAAATATAGTCAAAAAACTCACCGCCACTTTTTTCTCCGGCCATAAATTTTATTGCTAGTTCTACTCCTTTTAATTTTTCAGTTCTCATTTTCACGAAACGATCATGCAATTCTTTAAGCCCGCGAAGTTCAGAACGTGTGCTTTCTTCAACTAGAGACAATGCATTTGAATGTTTTTGTAACTGTAATGTTTCCTTGCTAAAATTCTGGTTTAAGTAATTCATCAGCAATGGAATGGCCATATCGTTTTCAGTATTTAAATCTATAAATCCAAATATTTTAGAAAAGTGAGATTTAAATTCTGGTATTAAATTAAAATCTTTTTTACTCTTAATCGAAATTACGACTTGATTTTTTCTTGCAGAAATAATTTGCTTAACACTATCAAGGTTCTGCTGATCAAGACCAATTATTAAAGGGCCAGTAAATTCGCTGGCCTCTTTTTCTGATTTGAGATCAAAGTAATTGGCCTTTAGCTCTTCGTTTATTGAAATATGTGCACTATTGTAACAAGCAATTTGAATCATTATCGTACCTTTAATTTTGTAATTACCTATTTTACTATACTTAGACATATAAACAATCTTTTCTCACCTGTCTGTTTTAGTCAGTTAATGATTTTTATCTCTTAAGTTATTATGAATAATTTCCGATATATTCAATATGGCGAAAAACAGTAACGTCTATAATTTACCTATACGCAATTATTTTGAATTAACAATCAAAACTTTGCTAAACGCCCTTAAATGCAAGGACGAATATACTTGGGGTCACTCCTTAAGAGTGGCATACTTTTGCGTATCAGTGGGCCGAGAATTAGGGTTATCCTCAGAAGAATTATACGAACTAGAGGTTTCAGCTCTCTTTCATGATATAGGAAAAATTGGTGTACCAGATGCGGTATTAACAAAACCGACAAGATTAAATGAAGAAGAGTTTCAAGTGATGAAACTTCATCCATCAAAATCGTATGAAATTTTACAAGAATTTCCAGTCTTTCATCAAATGGCCTTAAATGCTAAACACCATCATGAACGATTTGATGGTCGAGGTTATCCTGAAGGACTTAAAGCAGAAAATATTCCACTATTTTCTAGAATTATTCTAGTAGCAGATACCTTCGATGCAATGACTTCATCACGGCCATATCGCAAAGGTCTACCAATGGATGTTGCTTTTAGTGAATTAAGAGAATTTGCCGGTACTCAGTTTGACTCTAATATAGTAGAAAATTTTATAATCTCCATGCAACGTGAGCAATCTAAAAACGAATCAACATTTTCCTTACAAATTATAGAAGGCGACTTTAAAAAAGATGCCGCCTAAGACTAAGCAGCTCTTTTTTTATCTGGATTTTCAATAATCAAAAGTTCATCTGTAAAAAATCTTTTCTGACAATCTTCCACATTGGCCTTAACAATTCCAGATCTAAAAGCACCATCAATTTTTAACCACTTTGCTCTATGCTCTGGTATCACTCCAGCTTCAATCAAACTCTCTTCTAAAATCCCTTGTCGTAACATAAACATTTCTTCAGTAATATACATATGTTTATGAGCAGGAATAGGTAACTTTCCAACATAAAGAGAAGGCCCACCAAAATTTTGAATCATAAAATCAGTTTGCTGATTCTCAATTACTGTTTGATTTACATCTGTAAAAAATTTTCCCATCCAAGGATGAGCGTACATTTTATCATAAAAAATCTTATGAACTTTTTCTAATGTTTTTTTTCCACCAACGTCTTCTAAAAACATCTAATCTCCATTTTTTAAGCAGCTTTATTAGTGTGCCAATCTTCTTCAACATTATTTTCGGTAAATTCAGCTTCAGCAATTGCATGTTCAAAATCTAGATAATTTTCAATTAAAAAATTAATATCTAAGATAGAAATGGTTTTATTAGCAATAAAGATTGTCCCCATAAAACCTTGTCTATCAATACTATCTGTTTCAACTTGTTCAGAGGTAATTCCAATATCTAATATTTCTTGCACCACAATTCCAAATATTTTATTATGTAAATTTACTACAATTACTTTAACTAAATCTGGATAATATGAGAGTAAAGTATCCGTCGCAGGACACATTGCAAGTTGTCGCTCAATAAATAAAAGTGGTAGCGACTCATTCCGATAATGTACAATAGGAATTGAACCTGTAAATTCGATGGTATTTGTTTTAATTTCTTCCAAACGATTTACAATTGAAAGAGGAAAGGCATAGTTTTTAGAGTTTTTGAAATTAAACTGCATAAATTCCATAGATGTTGATTTTAAATCTACTATAAAATTTGAATCTGATAAATTAATATTCTCTACAACTTTAAGATCTACTTTTTTAGCTATACGTTCTAGATCTAGTATTAAGGCCAGCTCTCCATGGCCAACAAAAGTCACACCCATAAAATATTCAGTGTCTTTAAATTGTTCAGATAATTCTTTAACTACAATTTCTTGAATATCTAAAATCTTATCAACAATTATTCCGTACTTATAACCTACACTTCTGACAATAACGACATTTAAAACTTCATCCTTCGCCAGGGAATTGGTATTCCCCATTACTTTTGCTAAATCAACAAGTGGAAGTAGTTCATCATGATGTCTTAATATTAAACTGCCTTCGATGTGGTGAAGTACTTTGCTGTCTTTAAAATTACTCAAACAAACAACCTCAGCAACTTCTTCTAAAGGAATTGAAAAAATACCATCTGCAAATTTTACCATTAATGATTTTATTATCAAAACAGACTTTGGAATAGGTAAACTTAATTTAAACTTTGCACCTGCTCCATCTTTTGATTCAATAAAAATCTTTCCACCGATTTTTGCTATAGATGATTGAACAACATCCATCCCTTCGCCACTTCCTGAGATATCAGAAATTATTTGAGCTGTTGAAAAACCTGGCTCAAAAATTAAACTATATAATCGCTGATCAGTCATTTGTGTTAACTGAGTCTCTGTAAACAAACCTTTATCAAGAGCTTTCTGTTTAATTCGAGGTAAACTCAACCCTGCACCATCGTCAGATATTTCAACAAAAATTTTATCTCCATCCTCAAACGATTTTATTACAATGGTTCCAGTTTTATTTTTTCCAAGCTGTGCTCGCTGATCTGGTAGCTCTATGCCATGATCAATACTATTTCTTACCATGTGTACCAATGCATTCGATAAAATCTTATTGATTGAGGTATCTATTCTTAGTTGATCCCCTTCTGTTTTTAAAACTACTAACTTGCTTAAGGCGCTGGCAGAATCTTTCACAATTCTTCTAATAGAATTGTAAATACCATCAATGCCCACTTTTCTCATGTCTGATATATGTGTCTGCAGACTATTACTTACTTTATGCATTTCTGTAAGTGAATCAACCATTACCTCAACTTCTTTATCCCCATTATATCTAAGTTCAAGCTCAGTTGCACTTTTAGTCAATGTGTTTCTAAGCATTGTAAATTGTCCGCTTAGATCCATAAACTTGTCTAAAATATTAATGGATATAGAAATTTTTTCATTACTAGTATGACCATTTAATTCAGAAATATTATCATTTTTTGTAGTTGTAAGAGTATGTATTTCAAAACCGTTTCCTATATCGGGATTAGGTTCAAAATTTCCA
>JAVHRK010000140.1:0-35194 GCA_036171615.1 Bacteriovoracaceae bacterium | reverse complement strand
TCTATCTATTGAGAAAAAATCAGAGCATGGTATCCTAATTAAAAAACAATGAGGTCTCTATGAAAATTATAATTATACTTTCTGCTTTATTTTCTTTTAGTGCATTTTCAAATGAAGTTACAGGAGACTGGTTATCAATTACATCTTCATTAAATTGTACTGGTATTAATCAAGAAATTTCATTGCAATTAGTAATGACTGAATTATCAACGCAAATTATTTATGCTGGACAAAAATTAGATTGTGTTAGTATTGAAATGAAAGGAAGTGATATTGTATGTACGGCCATCAGTTTTGAAACGGCAGGGGCAGTTGTTGTAAAGTTAACACCTGATCTAAACGCAATCTTTGATATTATGCCCGGGCCTGGTAATGGCATAATTGAGCATTTTGATTTGACCTGCAATTCTATAAAGTAAAAAAAATTAAAAATTAGTATTCAGGCCCCACCGGAGTTGGGTCATTTTCTGGAAGCAGTTCCATAGAGACATTGGTATTGCTATTGATATAACCCTGCCGATTCATTTTTCCCATTAACAAGAACGCTGAAGTTGAGAGATCAACTTGAGGTCCTTGGCATTGGTCATTTTTAATATTATTTGAATGATTGGCCGGACAAAAATCTGTAATATAGAGAACTATTGATTTCGGAATTTTTGGATTTTGCCCATATTTAGCAGTTAGCTCTTTAACAAAATAATCTGGCAAATAATTATTTGTTGGGGGAGTATTATTATTAATTTTTGAGACAAGAGATGGTTCACCAGCGGTCCCACAATATGTCGAGGCCAAGCAGGCAACACGAACTTTTCTTCCACATAGATTCCAATTTTCTGAACAACTAGGTTCACCCCGTCCTGTCTTTGCACATTTTTTCATACCTAAAATTGATATAGAATCACTGGGAGCTAAATACCAGTGTTGAAAATCACCCTGGTGAAATTTCATATCTCTAACCGTATTGTCACAAGCAAGACCACCTCTTCGGGTGGTCAACGGGCCCATATTGGAAAACCATTTCCCTGATTTTTTATAAGTGTTGTCAGTGGTATTTACAATTGAAGTACTTACAAGATATTGAGCAGTTGTTTCTAATTCTTTTTCTAAGGATTTATTTATGGGTTGAGGAGAAGTATTGCTGGTTGGGCAAGTGGAGGTTGTCTCTTCAGTGTGAACTACAAAACACAGTAAATATATTACCCAAATAGATTTCATACCTGTCTTGTCGGTTACTAAATGAATTAATTTAGTTTAATATTTTTAGCTCAAGTAATTCTAAAGATTCAAAAAACCTGACCGATATTAACTTTATATTAGACTAATATAATTTAGAACAAGGGATACTTTGTATGGTGATGAATAAGGTTGTGTTGATTTTGCTAGCTTTGATCTTTTCTGCCAATGTATTTGCTGCTGGATCCACATGTGCTGTTTGTAAGGGGACGAAAGTTGAGGGGATGCCTGGTGGGAGTTCCCTTGATAGTTTGGTGGCGATTACGGGGAAGTTGGGGGAGGAGTTTTCGGAAAAGGAATTGAATTATTTAGAAGGCCTTTGCATGGATTATAACATGGCTCAAAATGGTTATGATGTAATTAAAATATTTAAAGAAATTGAAGCATCTCCTTATGCTGCGGATTTAAATAAGCTTTGGACCTCCCAAGGTTGTCCTTCGAGTATTAATACTACCATGAAAGTTCCGTTTATTTATAATACTGCATACGATGCAGGTCGAATGGAAGAATTCCCCCATGAGATCTATAAATATTTTGTAAAGAAAAAACATGATCCAAATACTTGGATGAAGTTAATTAATACCCCTACCAAGGATGGTTTTACCTTTTTAGATTATATTCAATTTAATATTTCGAAAAATCAATACAGTACTAAAGATACGATGGATGCGGCCTTGAGAATTGTTAAGTACCTCTGCGAGCATGATGGCGTCTATTCAAAATATAAAAATACAAATCAATGTAATTAGCAGGTAAAAATATGATCGCAAAAATTATTTTCATTTTTCTTTTTAAAGCATACTTTGCAACTGCTAGTGATCAGTCCTTAAAATGTCCAAAAAGTGAATTGCTGTCAGACCATAATAATGAATCAATTTTAGGATGTGACGCTGCTGTCATTGCCTTAAAACTAGATTCTGCTGGAGATAAGGCCTATAGAAATAAAATAAATAAAAACTTAGCTGAGATTGTGGCTAAACAAGCGACTCAGGTTTTACAAACTCTAGGTTCTTCTTCTGCTTATTTTGAAAATAATAATAAAAGTTTTTTGGTAAAAGATAGTCCCGAAGTGGCCACTCAATGTAAATTTGATTTTATTTCCAAACTTGAAACAGAGGGGTGTCCAGGTAAGAGTGACAAAGCAGATCAAAAAAACAGAATTAAAATTTTAAAAGATGCTTTTGATACTCAAAATAGTTCTGGTACTCTTTTTGAGACAATTGCCGATGTCTATCAAACTGAAAAGTATGGAGCTAGTCCTGATCAGAAAACTTGTCCTTTAAATAAAAGTGCCTACCCTTTAAATTCTCAATTAACTCCAGAAGTCCTGCAAAAATTTAAAAGTTTATTAAATCCTGATATAGGTAATTTATCTAAAATGTATGAAATGTATCCACAATTGTCACTTATTATAGAAGCAGACCAAGTTTCACCAACTTCAAAATTTAAAGAAAGATTTGAAAATTATATGAAAGCATTTAAAGATGAGAAAAATTCAGACATTAACAAATATTTCTCTGATTTTTTATTTAAAAATGAGAATCAAAAAATAATCGGAAAAGGTGTGGCGCATCGTTGTTCTCAAGCCAACTCAAGCATTTCTCGATTTATTTGTGAACCTATTAACCCGTTAGCAACAAATAACCCTGAAGTATCTTATAACTTATTTAATAAATATGATCTAGATTTAGAGTATCAAGATCAAGATCCTGATGCGAAACAGGACAAAGATTTTACTTATAAAACCTATGCTTATCAATGTTTGGCAAAGAAACAACCAGAGGTTTCAAGAAAATCTCATCCTTCTCATGCTCAAGCAAGTTCACTCTCAATCTTCGATCCGTGTATAGATTTTAAAGATCAAGGGCAATCAGTTGATAATTTATATTCTTGTTTTAATCAGAATGTACATCCTGATATAGCTGATACTAAGCAAGTTACTTTGGTGGAAAATTTTTGCGCTCGTTATACCTGCCAATCTCCAGATGTCCAAAATGCTCCATCTTGCAAAAGTGGTGGTCCACTTTCTTCTGATAATTTAATTTTATTGGCAGAAAATAACCCTGACATTCAAAACGAAATCTCCTACCTAAAATCCCTAGAACTCCAAAGAAAAACCCAAAAAGAAACCAAAACTAAAATACAACAATCTCTCGCTTCCAATTCATCTTCAAAAGACAAAAATTCCTCATCTCCAGACCTCGGCATGTCAGCTTTCGACATGAATGCATTCGGTTCAAAATCCGCAATGAAATTTCAAAATATTCCAGAAACTGCTGATACAACTAAATTAGTAGAAAACGATATGAAAGCAAAAGGTATAACACCTTCTACAACTGAAGACACTCGCCGTATCGCCAGTGGAGAGCCTGTCGTACAAAGACCTGCTCTAGCGACAGCTCCAATGCCTCAAGCTCCACAGCAGGCTTCTCAAGTAACCAATAGAGCACTAGCATCTACAGCAACTTCGACCTATACTTACGGTGACGCCACGGCCATCGCAGCAAAGGCCGATCGTGCTCATGCAGATGCATCGGCCACTAGTGGTAAGGTCGATAAAGTTGCTCAAATGGTTGATGATCTTAATAAAATTATGAAACCAAATAATAATTCAGCAAGATCGATAATTCCCAATGCTCCGACATTCGCGGCAGAAGCACGACCTACTTCTATAGATGCTGAATCAAAAAAAGCAAAAGAGGAAGCGCGGGAATTAGAAAATTGGGCCCAATCACTTCGAAATAGAGAACGAGATCTTCAAGATAGAGAATTTTATGCTGACAGAAGAGAGTCTGAACGCCGACAAAGAGAAATGCTTCGAGCAGGATCAGCAGGCGACTCACCTAAGTCCACTGCAGATACAGGTGCTAATGCTAGTGCCAATAGCAATGCAAATCCAAGAGCACCAAGAGAAGAATCAGCATCTAGCTCAGGCCTAAAAATAAATCAAAAAATTACTGCAGCAGATGTCAATGCATCTCCTTCTGGAATTCTGGTAACGCCTGAGAAATTAGATAAATTAGATAAAATGGATTTAAAGCATTTTGGAGTTAATATTGAAGAACCATTTATAATCAGTTTACAAATGAATGGAAAATTAATTCATGTAAGAGTAGCGAAAGTCACTTTAAATGGATCTACTTTCTTAGCACCTCGTCTTAATGAAGATAATAAAGAAGTTAAAGAGGTGATTTTAAAAAGCCCTATGTTTTCAGAATTTAGACATTATTATGAAAAGCAGAATTTAGGTACGATGACAGCACTTCTTAAGTAATTTTAAGCTTGTAAAAAATTCATGCTTTAAAATTTCCAAGTGTCAGATTGGCTCTCCCTTGATAGATAACTTCAATAATATGAAGGGGGAGCTATGTTTAAGACAAGTGTTTTATTGGTTATAACGGCGTTGATCAGTGCGAATAGTATGGCAACAGTACCAGCTGACTTACAAAATAAAGTAGTGGGAGTGCGATTAGATGATATGGTTAACTCATATCCTCAAGCAATTTTAGGGCTTCCTAATATAGCTGTCTTAATTAAAAAAAATCCAAGTTACTTTTTTCAACAATCTGAGATTGAAGACGTTCGTGATGTTTTTTTCAACCAGATGCCTTCTGAAAGTTCAACCTTAACAACCCTAGAAGTAGTAGCGTTTGTTAAGTATAAAAAAAATGTTTATACATTTGAGAAAATGCTCATTTCTTATTCACCGGGAGCAAAAACGCTTGCAGATTTATTTGTTCAATCAGAAGCAGTCTATCCATTAAGTGAGATGAATTTTCGTGCTAGTGTCGGACTTGTTGATAGAAAACTAATTATCGAAGACGAAATGAAAGATATTAAATTAGTCTTTCCAATAGGTGTAGGTTCTTTTGATGAAGGAACAATGAACGAAGGAAGATATTCTCTTCTTACACCACGATTTAAAAATGGTTATATTGATCAAAGAGAAGTTATTTCAAAAAGAAGTAAGCCTAGATATTTTCAAGGATTACCATTTATCAGAATTTCTAACGGTAATGAAGGTCATTCGGAAGTAACACCTATTGGGTTTCATATTGAAATTAACGATTCATTTGTAAGAGGATTTGATTCACATGGTTGTATGAGACTTCGAGAAATGGATTTAATGGCCTTCCATGATTTAATTGTTTTTGGGTCTCAACAAAAAATTCCATTAGTGATTCAGTATAAATTATCTGATCTAGCTGATCACCCAATTGGAAAAAGAAATAAATCTTATAAAGCAATTCTAAATAGAGGCGCACCTGGAAATCCATTTTTTATTCTTGATCGCGGTAATCTTGTCCAATTAGTTTATAAAGAAAACTCACCTGCTCCTATCGAGAAATTAGTAGATAACGCTCAAGATAATTATGAGGATATTTTTAGTTATGAAACAAATATGCAATTAAAAGAACAAGAAGCAAGAAGAACTAATGAGTGTCAAGCAAAAGTAATGAGTGGACAAATTGCCAGTGATCCTAAAACATTCCAATCATGTGTAGATGAAGGAAAACGAAAAGACTCATGGAAAGATAAACTTTATCGTAAATACATGGGAATTGATAACGTAACCAGCAATTTGATTTAGCCTAGTAACTTATCAGGCGTAAAAGATAATGGCATGAGATCTGAAAACTTCATCAGGATCTCATGTCCTTTTTCATCACCAATAATAATTTCAAGATCTGCGGTTGCAAATTCACTAATCACTTGGCGGCACATTCCACAAGGTGGCCAGCCATCTTTAGAATAGACATATACTTTTTTTAATTGAATTGATTTATCTGAAACGGCCTTGAAAATGGCGACTCTCTCTGCGCAAACTGTCCCGCCGTAGCTAGAGTTTTCAACATTACAACCTGAGTAAATTGTATTATCGGTTGTAAGGATAGCACTGCCAACACAGGCCTTAGAATAAGGTGAGTAGGCGTGAGTTGATGCTTCTTGTGCAATTTCTCTTAATTCTTTATTTATCATAATTTTCCAAACTCTTTAATTGAAAGTGTTAATAATTTATTAAAGTCATTCATTGCTTTCATTGCTTCGTCTTTTATATCTTCATGTTTTAATTTTTGATTTACGATCCCTGCTCCCATATTTGTAATGCAAGTTACACCACAAACTTTTAGACCAAAGTGATTAGCTGCTATACATTCAGGAACAGTGCTCATTCCCACCATGTCTGCCCCTAATATTCTAAACATTCTTATTTCGGCGGGAGTTTCATAAGTTGGACCTAAGACTGCAGCATAAACGCCTTCAGGCATTTTTCTTCCCAAGTCTTTTTCCGCAATATTTTTCATAATGGCGCGAAGTTCTGGATGATAAGCTTCGGTCATATCAGGAAAACGTGGGCCAAAATCGCTGAGATTGGGGCCTACTAATGGATTTTTTCCCATAAGATTTAAATGATCTTTCATGATAATTAAATCCCCTGGTTTATATTCTAAATTTATTCCACCAGCAGCATTTGTTAAAATAAGAGTGCTAATCCCAAGAATTCCCAAAGTACGAATAGGGAAGACAACCTCATCCATAGGTAGACCTTCGTAGGCATGAACACGACCTTGAAGGGCCGCAACTTCAACGCCATTAACTGTTCCTAAAATTAATCGACCTTCATGACCTTCTACAGTTGTCTTTTTAAAATAAGGAATTTCACTATAAGGGATAATGACTTTATTCTCAATTTGATCAACAAAGACTCCAAGTCCTGAACCTAAGACAATACCAATTTTTGGTTTCGTAGTTTTTTTAGAACGAATATACTCTGCTGCTTTTCCTAATTTTTCGTACACTTTATTCTCACTTTTTAGTTGCAAACTTTGTTTGGGTTTCAATAATTAGTTTTTTTGTCGTTCGTGATTTAGTTGTTTTAAACGTAAAATCTTTTTTCATAATTTGAGTTGCGATTTCTTCTACAATTTCTTTTTGTGATTCGTGATAGTGAATTGTGACAAGCACATCACCTTTTTTAATAGGTTCATTAATTTTTTTGTGTAGATAGAGTCCTACGGCAAAATCTATTTTATCTGAAGCTTGTTTTCTTCCACCACCAAGAGCTACACAATGCATTCCGATATTTTTACATTGAACTTCCGTGATGAAGCCATTCTTTTTTGCAACAATATCATAAGTTAATTTAGTTTGTGGAAGCCGAGAGTAGTCGTCAATTACCAGAGGATCACCCCCTTGATTTTTGATGAGCTCTCGAAATTTTTCTAAGGCCGCACCAGAATCGAGTGCAGCTTGTGCCTTCTTAATTCCTTCTTGATGATTTTTTGCCAGACCGGCCAGGTAAACCATACCACCGGCCAGAGCAAGTGATAGATCGGTTAGATCTTTTGGCCCATTACCCTTTAGTGTTTCGATACTTTCAATAATTTCCAGAGAATTTCCAACAGCACGACCAAGTGGCTCTGACATATCAGTAATAATGGTCATCATATTTTTCTTAAAACGAAGTCCAGTATTTAAAATGCTGTCTGCTAATTTCTTAGCATCAGATTTTTTTGCCATAAATGCACCGTTGCCGGTTTTGATATCCATCACGATACCTTTTGCACCTTCTGCAAGTTTCTTACTCATAATCGACGCTGTGATTAGTGGAATCGACTCGATAGTGGCGGTTACATCTCGAAGGGCATACATTTTTTTATCGGCAGGAGCGATATCTTTAGTCTGTCCAATGAGAACCAATCCTCTTTCAATTAATAAATGTTCAAATTCTTTTAGTGATAAATCAGTTTTAAAACCATTTATCGCCTCAATTTTATCAACCGTACCGCCAGTATGACCAAGTCCGCGACCAGCAATCATCGGAACTTTTACACCACAGGCAGCTGCTATTGGAGCGAGAATAAAAGAAGTTTTATCACCCACGCCACCAGTCGAGTGCTTATCGATAAAACATTTATCTTTAAAATCTAAAACTGTACCAGAATAGAGCATGGCATCGGTCAGATTTGCAGTTTCTTCTTTGTCCAGGCCATTTAAATAAATCGCCATCAGTAGTGCACTGGTTTGATAATCGGCTATGTCGCCACTTGTAACGCCATTAATGAACCATTTGATTTCATCTTTCGTAAGTTTTTCTTTATCTCGTTTCTTTTGTATAATATTATATGCAGAGAATGTATGAGTCATCGTTACCAACTTTAAAGAGTGAAGCGTAATATTATGCAAAAGACTTACAAAAATCAACTAAGGTAATTTAAATGATGTTTAAACAAATTATGATTCTTATAACGTTAATTGTTCTTGCCATAGGGCCAAATGCAGGCCTTGCCAAAGATGAGCTACCAAATGGATTAGTTGACGATTCTATTCGGGATATGTCGATTGTTTTTGGTACAGGTCTGGCGGGGGCGGTTCTGGGATTATCGACTTTATCATTTGTCGACCAACCTTCACAGCATACTAAAAATATTGCTGTAGGTGGGGCGATTGGTGTTGTCATTGGTGTGGCCGTGGTTATTTTTTATCAGGCCTCAAAAAATTCCATAATTCAGGCAAATAATATCCTTCCACTTTCAGCGGAACAATTTGCGAGTATCTCAAAAAAGGAGATTCATGACTTTCATAATGAGGAAGTTATGCCTAAGCAAAATGATGCACTCAGGATATTACTTCCCTTTTGATACATTCCATTCCCTTTGATAAAATTGAAGAGATTTAAATTTTAAAAGGATATTTTCATGTCAAAACAATTGATTATTAATCAGACACTTAATGAGTGTCGAGCAGCGCTAATTGAAAATGGCGAAATTCTAGACTTCTTAATGGAGCGGACACAAGATACTTCAGGAGAAGAAACTAAGTTTGATTTTCCCTTTGTCGGTAATATCTATAAGGGAAAAATCTTAAGAGTACTTCCTGGAATGCAATCGGCGTTTATCGATATTGGTTTCGAGAAGGCCGCTTTTCTGTATGTCGATGATGCTTATATACCTACATTGGAAGAGCAAAGAGAGATGGAAGAAAAAGGCAAAAAAAATGCAGAAGAATCACGCAGACAAGGTGAAGTCATTCCAGATGAATTATCTACATTGTCAGATGCAGTTAATATGCGATTTCGTCCGGATATTAGTATTGAGTCTTTCTTAAAAGAGGGAGATGAAATTTTAGTTCAAATTGCTAAAGAACCAATTTCTACAAAAGGTCCAAGAGTCACACGTCATATTTCATTTGCTGGCCGACATATTGTTTTCATGCCTTTTATAGAACATACCGGTGTATCAAGAAGAATTGAAAGTGAAAAAGAACGTGAACGATTAAAAGAAATTTTAGAAACCGTTAGACCTGAAGGTGCAGGAGTAATTGCCAGAACAGTAGCAGAAGGTCAGTCATATAAAACGCTGAAGTTTGATTACAATATGCTGGTGAAAATTTGGAAAGATGTTCAAAAAAAGGCAGAGAAGCAAAAGGCCCCATCAATCATTCATTCAGATTTAAATTTTATCCAACGTGTATTAAGAGATATTACAGATGAAGATGTTGATGAAATTATCGTTGATACAAAAGAGAATTTAAAAGAAGTTGAAAAATTTGTTTTAAAATTTCTTCCTGGATTAAAAGGAAAATACAAATTATATACTCAAACTGATGTGGCCATCTTTGAGAAATATGGAATTGATATTGAAATTGAGCGAGCAATTGATAGTAAAGTATTTCTGCGTTCTGGAGGTTCATTAAATATTGATCAAACAGAAGCACTGGTTTCAATCGATGTTAACACTGGTAAATTTGTTGGTCGAAAAACTTTTGAAGAAACAATTTTAAAAACTAATTTAGAAGCAGTTAAGGAAATTGCTTATCAATTAAGATTAAGAAATTGTGGTGGAATTATTATTATCGATTTCATTGATATGGAGAAAGAAGAAAATCGGCAGTTAGTTTACAATACGCTTTTAGATGCCCTCAAAAAAGATAGATCTAAAACAAATGTTCTGCCTATTTCTGGACTTGGTTTAGTGGAAATGACTCGTAAGCGTACTAGGGATACCTTGGCCAGAATCATGTGCGAGCCCTGTTCTTATTGTGAAGGAACTGGACGCGTTAAAACAACTTTAACTATTTGTTATGAGTTAATTCGCGAATTAAATAAGGTTCTTGGAAAATCTAAAGGCACAAAAGTTTTTATTTATGCTCATCCTGAGGTTACGGCCACATTGTGCAGCGAAGACTTTGATTTAATTGAAACTCTTGAGGATGCACACGGTAAATCAATCCAGATTCGCTCTGAAAATAATTACCATATCGAGCAATATGAGATTTTTCCTCAAGAATACTAAGTTTAAGACCGTGGCATTTTTACCCGACTCTTTACCAACCTAGGAATATTTTGTAAGTTAAATAAAATTTCCTAGGAGATCATATGAAATCACTTATTTTTTTAGCATTTTCACTACTAAGCATGATGGCCCACGCCGGATCTGTAGATGCAATAACTAAAATTTTATCTATTGGTACTCATGTTGGAACAAATGTAAACGGCGATTGCTCGATTGTTGTAAAGTCAGTGAATTATCCAGCTAATGCAGTAACAGTTACAGCAATTGACGATAGTGGAGAAGTGACAAAATTAGTTGAAGATGGAACTGAATATCAGCAATGTGCTAGACATAATTGCTCACTCGGAAAAAATTTTTTACAAGTAGACCATGTAAATCTTAATGCTGATGGTTCCTCATATGTAGAGAAAATTTTACTTACTGCACTTTCAGAAATATCAGATAGCAAATTATATGTAGTTGTTGCAGAAAGAACTGTTCTCAATCGCGATTCAAATGAAGTTGCAATTTCTTGTGATCTCGATCTTTAATTATTTAATGGGCAATCTAAGCTCTGTAAGATAATCCTCTGGTTTATTTTCTCTGGGATTATTTAAATAAAACTCATATCTTGGTAATTTAGAATTAACTTTTATTTTATTTCCACGTTGGTAAGTAATTATCTTACTCCATGCTGTGGGCAGATGATGATATGGCCCTTTAGAAATCAGCTTAAGTGCCCTGTGGGCCGGGATCGTTTTTGCATTTTCATTGGGTTTGTTTTTGTAAAAGACTGCTGCGGTAAAATCTAATATCCCAGTAATTAAATTGCAATCTCCGTACACACAAATCATGCCATCATGAGGTGGAATGATTTTTTCTTCAATGGCCTTGAAGATTTTATTATAGGCCATGGTAATTTTTTCTGGAATTTCTTCAAACGAACAATTAATTTGTTCACCTAAATAATATAATTCAGATTGATTATATTCCTCTGTAGCTGAGAGAGTAGAGTTAACATTTTTAGATTCACACAATTCTTTTAGGCGGATCAAACCTTGAGCAAAGCTACTTTCCATCATTGCTGCAATATGCTTTTTTATAAAAAATAAAAAGAATGGGAGGGAGTTTTTCACTCCCCAAGTTATTTCTGTTTGCTGGTTAATTGCTTTTAATTTAAACCAAGCAGGTGCATGTGATTTAAATGGTTTCTTGAAAAATAAATCCATCTCAATTTCATTTGCACTTATTTTAGAAAGAATCATTTCTCCTGAACCAATAAGATTACCATTCCATATTTGAGAATGTCCTATTTGATGAGCAGGATTACTCACGCGCGTAGTTGCCCCCTCATCAAGACAAAGCCACGGAGACCATTTATTCCACTGATTAAAATCGGTTAAAATAAGTTGTAATTCATCTATATTGCAGTCGATAATTATTTTCTTCTCTATGATAAAATGAATTTTAAACATTTGATACCTTTCTTAAATTCAGTGAAAGTTTATACTCATCTATATCAAAAATTTCAGTTTGTGAATCTTTGGATTGATCCATCGACACTGCCAGAGTTTCCCCGGTGATGTAGTCTTTAAATTGAGTGATTACTTTAGAAAGAGTTTCATCAGCATGATAAGTAATATGAATTCTATCACCAACATTAAAATTTAAATCTTTTCTAAGCTTTTGAACTCGATTGACTATTTCTCTGGCAAGTCCCTCGTATATTAAATCTTGGTCAAGCACTGTATCTATATCAATAGAAATTAAACGATTACTCATCGCCTCAGTTCCGGGTTTTGCTTCTCTGAAAATTAATATTTCTTCAGGTGAAAACTGGACGCCATCAAGAGTTAGATTACCTTTTTCTTCAAGTTCAATTAATTGATCTGAATTTAGTTTTTCTATTAACGCCTTATATTTTGCCATATCTTTACCAAGCTTTTTTCCCAGAACTGGAAGATTTGGTTTTGCATAAAGATTGATGAAATCATTTTCCTGAGTTGATAATTCTATGTTTTTAATATTGAGCTCTGCTCTAATATATTCAGACAGTTTTTGAATTTCATTTAAAAGTTTTTGGTCTTTATGAATAATGGTTAATCTTCTTAACGGAGTTTTAACTTTTATTTGGACAAGGTTTCTTTTTTGTCTCCCAAGTAGAATGAGCTGTTGCATACGATCTACGGCGACTTCTAAGTCTTGGTTAATTAATGATTCATCTGCTGTTGGATAAACACATAAGTGAACTGATTCAGCTTCCTTAGGATTCATTTTCTTTAATTCTAAAAAAACATGCTCTGAAAAAAATGGTGTAAAAGGCGCCATCGAAATAGTTAACTCTCTAATCGCGGTATAAAGCGTCGAGTAGGCCGCACATTTATCTTCTGTTAGACCATCTCCCCAAAAACGAGTTCTATTAAGTCTGATATACCAATTCGTAAGATCTTCGATAAATGTGAATAAGGACGGCACAACATTATAAAGATGATACTGTTCCATTTCAGTGGCAATATTCTTTTTCAAAGTTTGTAAATTTGAAATTAACCATTGATCAACTATATTATCAGAAGTTCTAAAATTATTTACTGGTGACCAACCGTCAACTTCTGCATAAGTTTGAAAAAATTTAAACGAATTTTGCCAAGGTAAGAGAACTTTTCTTACCATGTCTTTAACTCCAACATCAGTAAAGCGTTGTTCTTCAGCTTTCACTAATCCAGAATTGATAAGATATAATCTTAGTGCATCAGCGCCAAATGCCTCCATCAATTCATCAGGTGGCGTATAGTTTTTTAAACGCTTGCTCATTTTTTTCCCGTCATGGGCCATTACGATTCCATTGACGATAACATTCTTAAATGCGGGTTTATCAAATAAGGCCGTGGATAAAACAGTAAGGGTATAAAACCAACCTCTTGTTTGATCGATACCTTCTGCAATGAATTCTGCAGGAAATCCTTGCTCAAACATTTTTTGATTTTCAAAAGGATAATGTAATTGAGCATAAGGCATAGATCCAGATTCAAACCAGCAATCTAATACTTCAGGAATTCTTCTATAGGTTCCTTCTTCATTCGCTTTAGTAAATGTTAAATGATCAACATTTTCTTTATGGAGATCTGTTACTTTTGTTCCACTTAACTGAAAAAGTTCGTCAATAGAACCAATACAATGACGATTGTTTGTTTTATCATTTATCCATATTGGAACAGGAGTTCCCCATATTCTATTTCGAGAAATGGACCAATCTCTTGCGCCCTCAAGCCATTTTCCAAATCGTCCTTCTTTAATATGTGAAGGTGTCCAATTAATTTGAGAATTAGAATTTAATAAACGATCTTTTATTTTTTCCACGTTCACATACCACGAAGGTATAGCTTTATAAATTAGTGGAGTATCAGATCTTGGACAAAATGGATAAGAGTGAACAAGCACACCTTGATCATATAAATGCCCGTCATCTTTTAACTTTTTAATGATGTCTTTATCGGCAGTCTTAACATGGACACCTACGAAATCGGTTACCTCTGCGGTAAATTTTCCAGCATCATCGACAGGGCATTCTGCTAAATGAAGTCCTGCTTCTTTCATAACTCGATTATCATCTTCACCAAATGCAGGAGCGATATGGACTATTCCAGTTCCATCAGTTGTTGTTACGTAAGCATCATTTAAAACAACAAAGGCACCGGCCGCTTCATGTTTTTTAAAATAATTAAAAAGTGGTTCATATCGCAGCCCTTTTAATTCACTTCCCAAATGAGTCGATAAAATTTCAAAATTTCTTTTCTTGGAATAGGATTCAACTCTATCTTTGGCCATAATAAATTTAATATTTTTATCTTTGTCATGGATTTTTACATATTCAATTTCAGCTCCCATACAGAGTGCAAAATTGGAAGGGAGAGTCCAAGGTGTAGTGGTCCAAGCGGCAATATAAAAATCTTCATTTTTAACTTTAAATAAAATTGTTACGGCCGGATCTTGAACATCTTGGTAATTTGAAGTTGCTTCGAAATTGGATAGTCCTGTACCTAGCGCCGTTGAAAATGGAACAACTTTTGTCCCTTGATAGATTAAATCCTTTTTCCATAATTCACTTATAACCCACCAAACAGATTCCATAAATTTTGGATCCATGGTTTTGTAATCGTTTTCAAAATCAACCCAACGACCAATACGTGTAATTGTTTTTTCCCATTCACTTGTGTAGCGTTGGACTATACTTCGACATTCGTCATTATAACCTTTTATACCAAGTGTTTTTACCGCCTCTTGAGCCGAGATGCCTAGCTTCTTATCTATTTCATGTTCAATCGGAAGCCCATGACAATCCCAACCAAATCGACGTTCAACATAGCGTCCTTTCATGGTGAAATAACGTGGAATAATATCTTTTAATGTTGATCCCACTAAATGACCGTGGTGGGGTAGTCCGGTAGCAAATGGAGGTCCATCATAAAAAATATATGGAGTTTTATTTTTAGTTTGTTCTAAAGACTTTTTAAAAATTTCATGTTCTTTCCAAAAAGCTAAAATTTTATGTTCACTTTCGACAAAAGAAAATGAGGTGTTTTCTGATTCATTTACTTCAGTATTCTGCTCGATAGACACAAGAGGCTCCTTCTTGGGGGTTTAGAAGAGGAAAGATTAGCACTATTGGGCCTAATTGAATAGTGTCAGACTTGAATTCTTTCTTAGATAAGCCGAGAAAGTTAGTATATGAAATTAGTTTTAGTAATATTTATTTTTCTCGGCCATTCTCTATTAATAGCAGAAGATACTTTGCCATTAGTACCTGAATATAATAAACAAAATATAAGTTCTTTTACCTGGGAGGAAGTACCTGTAAAAGATTTTTTATCTTTTAAAAAATGGAAAACAGATACTGATATTAAAGAAAAAACTCCGGAATGGGAGCAAGCTGTTCTTGCGCGAAGAAATAAAGAAGTTGCTGGGAGATTTTTCCAGTGCGTTGGAACGTGTCATGTTGAAAGAGGTGCCGGATTTTTTAACCCAAACTACCGATCGACTATTTATGAAAATGATGAAATTCAAACTATTGGAGAAAGTTACGCTTGGATTTTTCTCCTAGATGGGACAATGGTGCGGTTGTCACCAGAGTCTTCCATTACAATTAATGAGATAAATATTGGAATTGAAGAAAACTTTTTGAATGCACGAATTAATATGGGAAATGTATTATGGATGTCACGACTGGAAAATAATATTGAAGAAAATAATTATCGAGAAACTGAAGCATTATTTTTCCCTCTAAACGTTTTTGAGGCAAATCCAATCATCTCTCCTGTAGTGTACAATCGGGATAACTTACTTGAGTTAACTGAAAGAAGAAAAACGAATCTTTATCAACGAGAAAGATTAAATAGTCTAATTGACGAAAATAATTTTTTAACAAACGGAAAAAAAACATTTTCAATATTAACTTTACCCAATGTGACTTTAATGGGCAGGGATTTAGTCGTAGAAACTGTTTCTCTAATGGGTGGTGAAACATATTTTCGAAAAAAAACACCTGAAGAACAAGAATTAATTTCAGAAAAAGAAGCTAGTGAAAGTGAAGTACAGTATCAATTACGTGGATATGAAAATCATGAGCTAGTTATATTAGACTCCGATAATTGGATGGTCGCTGATGCAAAAGGTGATTCTGTTAATAAAGTTGAAGATGATAATTTACTAAAAATGAGTAGCTTTATTACAAAAAGAATACCAAGTATATTAGTAGCAAGAGAACTGTTAATGCAGAAATATTCTGAGGTTTTGTATAAAGAAAAATACGATCGCACTTTACTTGCTCGTAATGAAGGTTATAGATTATGGGACAGTGAGGAAATGGCAAAACGACTGTCATTTATTAAAGAATATTTTAGAAGAGTTGAAACCACTAATTTGACATCGTCAGTTCATTTTATAGAAAGAATGAAACTACGAGGAGTTGCGATACCTTCCATTGAATATAGTAATAAGTATTTTATTAAAGCACTTGATCGACTTATGCTCTATGACCCTTATACAGAAGTGCCAGCAAAAGCGAGTACTCTTAATTCAACCTCTAAACATTTATGGAAAGTTATACATGGAATTAGATAAATTTAAATTAATATTAGGCAGTCAAAGTCCTCGCAGAAAGGAACTTTTATCTTGGCTCAATATAGATTATCAAATCATTACTGCTGATCTTGAAGAAATTTCCACAGAAATTTTGGCCGAAAAAATTGCTGTCGATCTGGCCATTCAAAAAGCAGACGCTGTATTTATAAAAAGTCAAAAGCAGAGTAATCCATTTATAATCACTGCTGACACAATAGTTGTCTTGGATAATAAAATCTATGGAAAACCAAAAGATCGAGAGGAAGCCCAAATTATTTTAGGTGAATTATCAGGAAAAAAACATCAAGTGATTACTGGAGTGTGTTTTAAGTATCAAGACAAAACACATGCTTTTTATGATAAAACAGAAGTGACATTTAATAGAATTGATTCAATTTCGATGCAAAATTATCTGGAGACAAATGACTCTCTTGATAAGGCCGGAGCATATGGGATTCAAGGCCCTAGTTTAAGCTTTATATCAAATATAAATGGTTCTTATTCAAACGTCGTAGGTTTCCCACTAGACAAAGTTGTCATTGAACTTGAGCTTCTTTTTGGGAAAGACTGGCGAAACCTGTTTTAAACTTCCCTAGATTTTCTTTAAAAGCAATGGCTTTAAACTATTATTCTTTTTGAACGAACGTGATGGTCGTAAAGAAAGAGTTCTCATGGGATCTTTTTTTTCTAACGTCATCGTAGAAAAAAGTGCCTTTTTTACAGGAGATGTGTTTTTAGTGTCAGTTGTAATTTGTGTAGATGTTGTAGTGTTCATAAAATTCCTCGTTAGTTAATGGTGTTAGTTTCATCGTAGCTTCTTCCACCAATAACAAAGAGAAATATCATGCTTTGTCTGAGGTTTAAGGGCTACTTAGTTATAAAAGTAGTTTTCAATACTTTCTCCCTTCGTAGATCATAATTGATCATATCGGTTTTATTATAGCACGGCCTTAAGAATAAATCCAATGGAGCAATATGGAGATCTTTGCCTATGTAAATAGGATGCAAGACTCAGTTGTAAATCATTGAATTTTAGTGCATTCTTTATCTATATACTTTGTAAATATTACCAGTGAGTCCAATCATGAGGAATAATAGTAGCCTCTATTTAGTTGCACTATTTGTATTTTTAACCTCTTGTTCTTCGTTTAACCATATGGCCGTTTCATCCAGCGCGAGCCTTATGCTTGAGGCAAGCAGTGATATGGAGACTGAGGTAAATTTTGAAAATACCAAAACGGCACTGGTTCCAAATTTAAAATTACTTGAAGGCCTCTTAAGTCAAGCTCCAGCTAATTCAAAATTACTTTTTACACTCACTAAGGGCTATACAGGCTTGGCCTTTATGGTAAATGAAAGTGATATGTTTGAAGAAGAGTGGAGTGGAAAAAAGACTGAAGAAAATAAAAGACAAGCACTACTGAATTACACGCGAGCCTTTAATTATGGACTTCGTTATTTAGAGACTAAAGATATAAACTATGAAAACTTATTCACACAAACAGAAAAAATACTAACGAAAAATCTTTCACGTGCTCAAATTGATTTAGAGGCAGTACTTTTCACTGCTCAATCCCTTGGTGGAATGATCAATCTTCAAAAAGACAATATGTCCTTAATCGCTCAACTTTCAGTTGTAAAAGATATGTTTGATTGGGCCTGCAAAATAAATCCTGATCTTAATTTTGGTGCTTGTGAGATATTTTATGGAGCTTATGAATCAGGTCGACCTAAAATGCTTGGCGGACATCCTGAATTAGGAAAGGCGCATTTTTTGAACGCCATTAAGAAATTTCCCAATAATTGGTTAATTAGAACAAGTTATCTTCAGTATTATCTTATTCCGTTAAATGATGAAGAAGGATTTGCACGTGAAATGGACGTTTTAGAAAATATTTATAAAAACTTTGAAGCCAATAATATTTACTCTGCCAAAAAAATTGAGCCAGATTGGAATCTAGAGCCGCATTTAAGGATTTATCAATCATTAGCGATGAAAAGATATGAGTTATTAAATAAATATAAAAAACAACTTTTTTAAGGAAAATACGATGGTTAAAAAAATAATATTTCTTCTAATATTCGGTATGTTCTCACAAGTTAATGCTAGCACTATTAAAGTGGGAGTATTAACACCCGAAGGTACGGGATGGACTAAACTTTTAAAAAAAATGACTTCAGAAATTAAAGAGGCCACAAAAGGGAATGTGGAATTTAAAATTTACTACGGAGGCTCTCAAGGTGATGAACAAGATGTCTTACGTAAAATACGAGTAGGTCAATTACAGGGCGGAATATTTACGGGGAAAACATTAGGTGAAATCAGTGGTGACGTGCGAGTCATGGAAATACCATTTACCTTTAATAACAACCGAGAAAAAGCTTTTAAAACACTCCAAGCTTTAGCACCAAGCTTTAATTTAAATTATGAAAAAAATAAATTTAAAAGTTTAAGTACGTTTGAAATTGGTCAAGTGTATTTCGTCACTCAAAAGAAAGTACAAGATTTAAATGCAATTAAATCTCTTAAAATATGGTCATGGGATGGAGATCCAGTGGTAAGCGCCATGTTTGAAACAATGAACCTAGTTGGAGTACCACTTGCTTTACCAGATGTACTTTCTTCTCTTTCAACCGGAATTATCGATGCAGCCTATGCACCTGGAATTGGAATTGTTGGTTTACAATGGAATACTAAAATTAAATATGTAGTTGATTTTCCAGTTTCGTATTCAGTTGGTGCCTTTTTAATAACACAAAATGCCTGGAACAAGGTCAGTGTAGCTGATCAGAAAATTGTTTCTGAAATATCAAAAAAATATGAATCGGAAATAAATGTCACTAACGGAAAAGACAATGAAGAATCACTTAGCATAATGAAAAAGCAAGGAGTGGAGTTTATTAAGTTTAGTGATGCTGATGTGAAAATTGCACAAGGCTATAGAATCAATATGATTAAAAAGCTTAAAGGAAAAATTTTTTCGGAAAGTATTTTAAAAAAACTTGAGGCTGAGCTTAAAAAATGAAATTAATAAAAAAGATTGATCTGTTAATAGAAAGATTGTCATCGCATGGTTTAGTATTGGTCGTTTTAACAATGCTTGCGCTAAGTTGCCTAAGCATAGTTCTTCGATGGTTCAATACAAATTTTACCTGGATTGATCCCTTGGTTCGACATCTGGTTTTTATTTCTGCTTTTTTTGGTGGAGTACTGGCCACGGGAAGAGGAACACATATTGGAATAGATCTTTTGGGAAAAATACTTGAATCAAGAAAAATGTTCAAGGCACAACTTTTTATCAGAAGACTAATAGCTCTTACATCTACATTAACATTATTGTGGCTTATTAAGGCCGGAATCGATTTTACAAGAGTAGAATTAGAGTATG
The DNA here is from genome assembly GCA_036171615.1 of Bacteriovoracaceae bacterium. Taxonomy (GTDB): domain Bacteria; phylum Bdellovibrionota; class Bacteriovoracia; order Bacteriovoracales; family Bacteriovoracaceae; genus Bacteriovorax. The sequence continues at coordinate 15,180 of JAVHRK010000140.1, read as the reverse complement.
GAAAGGCCGTCTTTTGGTCTATTAAAAGTGGCTATTTAGTAATGATTATTCCACTTGGGTTAAGTCTGATTGCACTTCGATTTTTTATCATTCTCCTTTTGAGTTTTGAGGAGCAAACAGCATGATTGCTTTATTACTTGGACTTGGAATCATGTTACTGGCAATTATTGGCGTACCTCTTTTTATTATTATGTCACTTGCAGCACTTGTTGCTTTTTCCTTTTCTGGTGTCGAAATTTCTTCCGTCGCAGTAGAGTTTTATCGAATTTCTTCAGCCCCCACACTTATGACTATTCCTCTTTTTACATTTGCTGGTTACTTAATGGCCGAAAGTAATTCACCAAAAAGATTACTACGCTTAGCAGAGACGGGACTTGGTTGGATGCCTGGAGGTGTTTCAATTGTTGCCTTGGTAGTTTGCGCTTTTTTTACAGCATTTACCGGAGCATCCGGAGTAACAATTATTGCACTTGGTGGATTAATCTATCCCATTTTAATGGATGAAGGATATTCTGAAAAATTTACTCTGGGTGCTATCACTGCATCGGGTTCACTTGGGCTCTTGTTTCCTCCCTCACTTCCGATCATTCTCTACGGATTAGTTGCCAAAGTTGATATTGATAAATTATTTAAGGCCGGTATTGTTCCAGGTATAGTAATTATGGTTATTTTATCACTATGGTCTATTTATAACGGACAAAAAAAGAAGAACCTTAGAAAATTTATTTTAAAGGACTTTCTAGCTGCACTTAAAGAAGCTTACCTTGAAGCTTTGTTACCAATAATTATTTTAGTTGGAATCTATGGAGGGTTCTTAACTGTAACAGAAGCAGCCGCAATAACGGCCTTGTATATATTTGTCATTGAGGTTTTAATTTATAAAGATCTCAATCTTAAAAATGACGTACCAAAAGTGATTATAGATTCGATGAGCTTAGTTGGAGGAATTCTCTTAATTCTTTGTTGTGCTCTTGGTTTTACAAACTTTTTAGTTGATGAAGAAATTCCCATGAAAATTTTCGCACTAATGAAGTTATATTTAACTGATAAATATTCATTCTTACTCTTCTTAAATATATTTTTACTAATTGTCGGCTGCTTAATGGATATATTCAGTGCTATTATTGTTGTTGTTCCTCTAATTATTCCTATCGCAACAGATTTTGGAATCGATCCAGTTCATCTTGCAATAATATTTTTGGCCAACCTCGAAATTGGATACCTCACTCCACCAGTTGGAATCAATTTATTTATAGCTAGTTTTAGGTTTAATCGCCCGATCACTGAATTATATAAAGCATCGGTGCCGTTTTTATTACTTTTGATTTTATCATTAGTGATTATTACTTATGTTCCAGCACTTAGTTTGTTTTGGTTTAAATAAAAAGAGATGAAATATTTGAAAATTTTATTTTTACTTAGTCTTATTTGCACTCTTGCCCACGCAAGAGGTGAAGTTGAGTTCGATCAATATTATTTACAGTTATTTACAGGCCAACATAAAATTTCAAATTACGAAGGACCAATTGATGCCCTCACGCGATTTAATAGTGAGAATGGACAATTAGTTTTTCTGGATGAGATCTATAGAGATAGTTTTTTTCAGAATGAATTACAAGCTGAGTTATTTGGCTTAAGAGACTTTTGGTTTAATAAATTAAATGATCAATCCGCTTGCCCTGATCATATTCTCAGTGAAAACTTGGAATATATTCGATATCTTTATCGACTTACCACTATTAGTTATTTATTTGAATCTTTTAAAATAAATAATAGAGTCAATTCTCAACTTGGTGGGAATAAAAGTATGTGCTCACTATCTTATGATGAAATTTTTGGTAAATGTAAACCGCGTTCAGCTGATATGGAAAACTTTAAACTTCGCTTAAAAGGTAAGTTTATTAATGAATATTCAAAAGTATATTATGATTCACTATTTAAATCAGAGCTAAATGGCTGGTTGACTTTATTTAAACGTTCTAATCCTGAAACACAGGAACCTACTTTTGCAAGATTACATCAATGGTGCAAAAAAAAAGAACTCAATTGTCAAAAGTTGTCATTAGAAGATATTAAAAAAACGATTGTAGGTTTTTGCGATCAAGATAGGAAACAAATTCAACTCATATGTAATGAATATGATGAACTGTACGGAATGTCTTATGTTTCTCAAGTATCAGATTTAGTTAAAAAATCTAGTGCCTTTAACTTAATAAATAGTGGTGGCATGGGGGAAAATTGTCTAAGGAGATTTGAAAAAACTTTCAAAGCTAAAGAATTTCATAATCGTGATTTAGTCAATTTGTATTCAACTATCTTTAAACAATTAGTGAAAGAGAATAGTCGTTTCCCACAAGGTGAACTGTTTCTTCCCGGAGCACTTAAAGAGTTTGATAATAAAGGATTGAGTGATTTTTTAACGGCTTTAAAACCGCCTGTAGAGGTAGTAGTTGTTAATAAACCCAAAGCTAAGCTGCTTCCAATAAAAAAGGTTGAGATTCATAAAGTTGAAGTTCCTGTCGTGGTAGAAAAGGTGCCAGATATCGTCATTACGCCTGAACCTATACCAGAAGTTTATACCAGTGAATTTGAAAAAGCCGTTTTAGAATTAAAAGAAAAAAATCTCGAAGTCAGAGTAATTAATATGGAAGTATTTCAATATGATTTTGAATTTACTACAAAAATGATTTCCGAACTTTCAATACCTTTACGAAAATTTCAAACCAGACAAGCTCTTAGCGATATGAAGACACTCGATAACTTAGGTTCAAAAGAAGTTCCACTCGGATTAAAATTTTTAAAATTTCTTATTGATACTGATAATCATCAAGGATTATTTAATGTGCAATCCGTATTTTCTGATAAGTTTTATGTGATAAATGATTTAGAAAATAAGAAGATACCGGCCTATGTGCAATTAAAGAATGATAGTAGTACAAATAATCATTGGCAGCTATCAATACTAAGACCCCGGAAGAACTCCGAGGCCTTGGTAGAAAAGAAAGATACAAAGAAGGAAGATTAGTATTTAGCTGATATTTTTTTAAGTTGTGTTTGAACACTCGCCCCCATATCAAGCATTAAGAGTATTCCTGAGTTTTCACCATTAGCATCCTCACCAACAAGTGAAATATTTCCAATACGTGCACTTCCAGTATAATATCTTGCTGTAATTATCGAATTTCCAATTCCTAGACCTCTAACTGGAATAAATAATCCAAATAATTTTGGCCCTATGTAGACACCCATATTTTTAAATTTCTCGATAGAAAAAGCGACTGCTGGCATTCTGCCTGTAACTACACCAGGAAGAGCGCGTCCACCAGGTAATGTTTGAGGGTCAAGAGTTTGAAGATTTGAATTGAGAGCGTCTTTTAAGGAGATACTGACGGCCATTAATGTACCAGCACTTTGTAGATCAGGAGAGATTTCTAAATAAGAATTTGGGTACTTTGGAATGTTGTAACGAAGTCCACCATCTAATTGAACAGATTGGATGACCATAGAAATAAGAACATTGTCTTGATTGAGTGTTACACTCATGTTGTTTACACCTGGAACTTGAATGTTCGAAGCGCTTGTTCCATTTCCACATGAAGTAGAAAAAACACCAAGTGACATTACAGTACCAAGGAGAATTAAGCGGGATGTTGATAAGACATTTTTCATTTTTACTTCCATTTAATACTTGTTGTGAGTTTTCTTTACAACTAATTTAGTGTGAGCGTACGTACCACAGAAAATCACAAACGTTTTAGAACTGATTTAGTTTAACAGAGTGAAAAATGTGGGCAAGCAGTTCAATGAGTGATGAATTTATAGCTATTTAGGCAAAGTTATTGATATTAGAAATTGCCATTATTTTGTGTCAATACAGTTAAAACTAACTGCTCTAAATCATGTCCTTGTTCTTTTTCATTAAGAGTTTCATTGATAGTTTCAAAAATTTTGTACTGCACTTCTGGGGTATCATCCATTCTTGAATGCAATTCAGATCGTAACTCGTTTACCACTTCTGTATAATCCGTATTGCGAGCTACTGTTGGATCACCGTGAAGAAAAGGAACGATGCCTTCTCCAAAAAAGTTGAGATTACGTTTTACATTCATGGGAATAATCGAATGGTTAATCCCCACAGAATCCACACTCACTAAAAGATCAATGGAGCGAAAGCTATTTTTGACTGTGTTTAATTCATTGGCAATTTCGACAGCACTATCACCGCCAAAACTATGGCCCACTAAAATAACAGGTTGATCAGGGGCGTGCTTTTTAATTTCTTCAATAATCTTATCTTTTTCATCCCAAGAAAATCTTTTAGCCCCTGGGAAATTGTCGGCCATATCTTTTATGCCATCTCCATTTGAAATACCAAATGCACTAAAGCCTTCTATGAATAAGACAGCTGGTTTTTTGATTGGAGCTGCTTTATGTACAAGCTTAGGAATTGGTTTGTCGTCTATTTTTTCTTGAAGTTTTTTTGTTTCTTTAGGTATGATTATGGGAAGTACTGGAAGTTTTGCCATTTCTTTTGCAAGGGTTCCAGCTTTTGCAATTGCCTCTGGTGCAGTTGTCGGTTCACTTGATGACTCGGCAGTATTTAATCCTTTGGCATTTTCTGAAATCTCTGGTTTTGTTATTTCTTTACTTAAATCAGCTTTAAGATTTTTGGGATTTTTTTGAACCTTACCCAAAAGATTTTGATTCTGAATTGGAGTATGAGTTTTATTTTGTATAATAGTCATAAGCATAATTGTATCAAAATGCTTATACGTGTGAGAGTGGGGAAAGAAAGACCTTAAATCATTTTACTCGGTTACTTTAAACCCTTTTAAGAGTCCGGCCATTGATTGCTTGAGATCTTTATCTTCCAATTGTTTTTTTGCTTTTACTGGCGGAGGAGTTGTTGGGGGAGTAGTTGATTCTGCTAAATCATCGCTTTGGTATTCTGGAAAGGAAGGCAAGGGATTTTTATAAACAATACAATTTAGATGTTTAATAAAACTACTCCAGTTACCAGAACTAGAATCAGTTTTTTTGACTTGTTCAAATGAGCTCATTTTAGAATCCATGAGGTCAATCAAGTGCACAAGAAATGCTTCTGAAGTATGAGGTACCTTAGGCGAGCCATATTCCAGTTCGCCGTGATGTGCGAGTAAAATATGTTTTAAGTGAATTTTCATTCCATAAGGAAAATTTTTAATTCGAGATGAAAAATATTCTAAAAGTTCCGTTCCTTTCACTAGGTGCCCAATAAGTTTTCCTTCGTCTGTATAGTCAACCATCGGCCCTTCGGTTAATTCATAAATTTTACAGATATCATGCATCACACAACCAGCTACCACATAAGATCGATTAACTTTGTAATGAGGAGATAAAAAAGTCGCCAGTTTAGTACACGAAAGAATATGCTCTAATAGTCCAGACTGGTAAGCGTGATGGATACTTTTTCCTGCTTGCCATAATTTAAGTCGACGTGAAATTTCAGTGTCATACAGAATAGAAAGCATTAAGTCCTTAATATAAACTTCTTCTAATCCTTGTACAATTTCCAGAAGTTCCTCAAACATTTTTTCTGGAGCTGTTGCGGATTTTCGAATGTAATCTTCAAGATCATATTGGTCAGCATTAAGAGGCGAGAGGTCTTGAACAATTAATTGCAGTCGTCCTTGGAACTGATTCATCTTACCAGAAACAATAGCAATATCACCGGCCTTAATTTTTTGTAAGACTAACTCCGCTCCTTGCCACTTTCGTGCTTCTAATTCACCTGAATTATCTGACAAAATAATATTTAAATAAGTTTTTCCGTCTTTACCTTCGGCCGCAGCAATATACTTGACTAGAAAAGGCGAAGTAACATCATCTTTAGTATTTAATTGAGAGATAAATTGCATTTTTTTCAAACGTGACTCCTTAGGAATAAAACTATTCAATTAAAAGCCTTTGTGGCATATTAAGGCAATTAAAAAATACTAATTTTTGGAGGACCTTACAATGACTAAAATAAAAGTTGGAATAAATGGAATGGGAAGAATTGGACGAACAGTACTTCGTGAATTATTTGCTAGAACAGATTCAACTCTTGAAATCGTTGCTGTTAATAATCCAGGAAAAATGTCTGACTATATTCATTTATTAAAATATGACTCTGTTCATGGAAAATTTAAAGGTGAAGTTCATGCTGAAACTGACGTTATGTATGTCAACGCTAAGCCAATTAAATTTTATAATTTTAGAGACCCTGCTGAAATTCCTTGGTCAGAACAAGGTGTTCAAGTTGTTATTGATGCAACAGGAATTTTTAAAGATAAAGCAGGTCTTGGAAAACATTTTAAAGGAACAGTTAAGAAAGTAATTATGTGTGCTCCTGGAAAAGACCTTGATGCTACATTTGTTATGGGTGTAAATAATAAAACATACGATGCCTCAAAACATAATATTGTTTCAAATGCTAGTTGTACTACTAACTGTCTAGCTCCTCTTGCAAAAGTTTTGAATGATAATTTTGGTATCGAAAATGGATTTATGACAACTATACATTCTTATACTTCTGATCAATCTTTACTAGATGCTGAACATTCTGATCCACGTCGTGCTCGTGCAGCTGCACTATCGATGATTCCTACAACAACAGGTGCAGCTAAAACTGTTGGAGAAATTATTCCGGAACTTAAAGGAAAGTTAGATGGATACGCAGTACGAGTTCCTACTCCGAACGTATCTTTAACTGACTTTACTGTTAATCTAAAAAAAGCGGCAACTAAAGAACAAATAAATGCAGCTATGAAAGAAGCATCTGAAACAACTTTAAAAGGAATTTTAAGAGTTGAAACAGATGAATTAGTTTCAATCGATTATATGGGAATGCACCACTCTTCATGTGTTGATGCTAGTCTTACAAACGTTATCGGGAACAATGTTAAAATCGTTTCATGGTATGATAATGAATGTGGATTCTCAAATCGCGTGCTTGATTTAGTTACATATATGGGTACAAAAGGATTATAGGAAATGGCACTAAGATATATTACTGACGAAAGTTTTACAGCTTTAGCAAAAGATAAAAAAGTGTTAGCTCGTTTTGATTTTAATGTTCCAATGGACAAAAAAAATCCGACTCAAATTGCAGACACTACAAGAATTGATGAAGCCTTGGAAACGATTCGATATATTTTAAATTCAGGCGCAAAAAAAATTATTTTAATGAGTCACTTTGGCCGTCCAAAAGGCCAAATTGACTTAACTTATTCTCTAGAGCCAGTTGCTAAGTATTTAGCGGAAAAACTAGAGCAAGAAGTATTGCTTACTGAAACTGCTACTGACCGTGCGATCAAGACATTATTAAATCTAAATGATCCTAAAATAATGCTGCTACAGAATTTACGTTTTCACCCAGAAGAAGAAAATAATGATCGTGATTTTGCACGACTGCTTTCTACTTATGGAGATGTTTTTGTTTTTGATGCTTTTGGAGCCGCTCATAGAAAACACGCATCTACTTATGAAGTTAATGCATTTTTTAAAAATAAGGCCTTCGGTGGCTTGCTTTTAAAAAGAGAAGTTGAAGCTCTTGATCGAGTTGTAAAAGATCCGGTTAAACCATTTATTGCTATCGTCGGTGGCGCAAAAGTAAGTGATAAAATTAAAATTATCGAAACTTTATTGGTGTCTGTTGATAAGTTACTTATCGGTGGAGCAATGGCCTATCCTTTTTTAAAAGCACAAGGATTTGAAGTTGGAAAATCACTTTGCGGTGATGAAGATATCGCCCTTGCAAAAAGAATTTTAGCAACACCTTCTAAGGGAAAAATAGTTTTACCAACTGATCACATTGTTTCAGGTTCATTTGATGGTGCTCCTGAAGTTCTCGATTATGTAAATATACCTGCAGATAAAATGGGATTAGATATAGGTCCTTCTTCGTTGCATTTATTTGAATCACATCTACAGACTGCCAAAACAGTTCTGTGGAACGGCCCAATGGGAATTTTTGAAAATCCAAATTACTCTAAAGGTACTTTTGGAATTGCTAAAAAATTAGCTTCATTATCAGATGCTTTTACCCTTGTGGGTGGAGGAGATTCAGTAAATGCCGTTCATCAATCAGGCCTTGCTGAAATGATGTCTCATATCTCAACTGGTGGTGGAGCTTCATTAGAATATATTGAAAATGGAACTTTGCCAGGTATACAGGCCTTAAAATTTGGCATTGAATAGAGGATTTTAGTGGAAAAAAGACAAGTTCATATAGTTGGAAATTGGAAAATGAATCAATCGTTAGAAGAAATTAAAAACTTCTTCATCGAAATGTCCAAAATGAAAATGGACTTAAAATGCCAAGCCTGGATTGCCCCGCAATTTATTCATTTGCCTATTTTAAAAGAGCTAGCCTTTACCACTGGAAATATTCAAGTTGGCGCACAAAACTGTTCCGAAGTAGATAGTGGCGCCTATACAGGCGAAGTATCTGCCAAATCTCTTGCAGATATTGGTGCTGACTTTGTTATAATTGGACACTCAGAGAGAAGAACAATTTTCAAAGAAGACAACGCGCTGTTGAATAAAAAATTATTAAATGCAATTGCTAATAATTTAAAAGTTATTTTTTGTATTGGTGAAACATTAGATGAACGCGAATCTGGAAAGACATTTGCTGTTATCGAAAAACAATTAAATGAAGGCTTGAATCTTTTTCCAAAAGAAAAATCAGCATTATTATTAATTGCCTACGAACCAGTTTGGGCCATCGGTACTGGAAAAACTGCCAGTAAAGAGGAAGCAGAAGAAGTTCACGCCTTTATTCGTGGTAAATTACCTGAAGAATTAAAGCAAACAATTATACTTTATGGTGGATCCGTAAAACCGGATAATATTGACTCACTTTTACATATGCCTAATATTGATGGGGCATTGGTAGGAGGAGCAAGCCTCAAGCCTGCTGATTTTAAATCTCTTTGCATTGCAGGGTCATCTTCCAGCTTTACAAGGTAAGCGTAATTTTGTTAATTAATAGATAAAATATTTCAAGGATAAGTTATGAGTACAGCATTAATGGTTTTTCAAGCAATGATTTCAGTATTTCTTATAATTACTGTTCTTTTGCAATTCGGTAAAGGTGCAGAAGCGGGACTGATGACTGCAGCTGGATCTGAATCAATTATGTCGAGTTCAACTCGTGGAAATGTAATGTCTAAAATTACTGCTTTTTTGGCGATTTTATTCTTAGGAAATTCAATAATTCTTGCACGACTTCAAAATACAAAACACCAAAAATCATTACTAGATAATGAAAAAGCAATTGCTCGTCCGCTGAACTCTGATGCTCAAGCACCAGTTGCAGCACCAGCTCCCGTTGCGCCAGTTGCACCAGCAGCTCCTGTTAAGTAAGTAGTTCTTTTTTAACTTCAATAAATTTTTCAATAGCGTATTTAATATCTTCAGTTGAATGACCAGCTGATATTTGTACGCGAATTCTGGCCTTGTCTTTAGGGACAACTGGAAATGAAAAGCCAATTACGTAGACACCTTTTTCTAACATTCTATCGGCCATTTTTGAAGCCAGTTTAGCGTCTCCTAACATCAAAGGACATATGGGATGTTCACCTGGTAAAATATTAAAGCCGGCCTTCGTCATCTCTTCTCTGAAATACGCTGTATTATTTTTGAGTTTTTTAATCAAATCATTATTTTGTGAAAGCATGTCTAATACAGCGAGTGAACTGGCCACTATTGCAGGTGCAAGTGTATTTGAAAATAAGTAAGGTCTTGAACGTTGTCTTAATAATTCTACAATTTCTTTTTTCGCAGAAATATATCCACCGCTTGCGCCACCTAATGCTTTACCTAGTGTCCCTGTAATAATGTCTATTCTTCCCATAACATCGCAATGTTCGTGAGTTCCACGTCCATGCTCACCCATAAAGCCAACAGCATGTGAATCATCAACCATAACTAATGCATTATATTTATCAGCAAGATCGCAAATACCTTTTAGATTTGCAATATAACCATCCATTGAAAAAACACCGTCAGTGGCGATAAGTTTAAAGCGAACACCTTCAGCATCAGCAAGTTTCAACTGTGCTTCAAGATCTTCCATATTATTATTTTTGTATCTGAATCGTTTTGCTTTTGATAAACGAATTCCATCGATAATACTTGCATGGTTAAGTTCATCAGAAATAATCGCATCTTGTTCTAACATTAGCGTTTCAAAGAGTCCGCCATTTGCATCAAAGCATGATCCGTAAAGAATTGTATCTTCCATTCCAAGAAAGGTTGAAATTTTTTCTTCTAATGATTTATGTATCTCTTGAGTTCCACAAATAAAACGTACCGATGATAATCCATACCCCCAATGATAATAACTTTTTTTAGCCGCTTGAATGACTTCTGGATGCGATGAAAGGCCTAAATAATTATTGGCACAAAAATTTAAAACTTTTTTTCCACCCTTAACTTCTATCGTTGCGCCTTGAGGAGTCGTAATGACTCGTTCATTTTTATAAAGACCAGCATCTTTAATATTTTTAATTTCACTAACAAGATGTTCTTTAAATTTTCCGTACATTATTTACTCCATTCTAAAATTATTTTACCGGAATTTCCTGAGCACATAGTTTCAAATCCTTCTATGTAATTTTCTACTGGAAAATGATGTGTAATGATGGGTTTTATATTCATTCCAGCTTGAATGAGAGAAGACATCTTATACCAAGTCTCATACATTTCTCTCCCGTAAATTCCTTTTAAGAAGAGTCCTTTAAAAATAACTTTATCCCATTTTATTTGTGTATCATTAGGTAGAATTCCTAAAAGTGCTATTTTTGCTCCACTTCTCGAATTGTCTATCATTGAATTAAACGCTAAAGCGCTTCCTGACATTTCAAGACCAACATCAAATCCTTCGGTCATATTTAATTCCTTGACCACATCTTTTAAGTTTTGTTTTGAAACATCAATGGCATGCTTTACTCCAAGTTTTTTTGCCAGTTCAAGTCGGTATGGATTAACATCTGTGATCACAACATGACGGGCCCCGACGTGTAAAGCGACTGCAGCTGCCATGATTCCAATTGGTCCTGCTCCTGTAATCAACACATCTTCTCCAACTAAATCATAAGAGAGTGCAGTGTGAACGGCATTTCCTAATGGATCTAAAATGGAAGCTTCATCATCAGTAATTTCTTTGGGAATAACAAAAACATTAGTAGCTGGAAGTGCAAGATATTCTGCAAAACATCCAGGAATATTTACACCAACTCCGACAGTTTGATTACAAAGATGGCGACGTCCTGCTCGACAAGATCTGCAGTGTCCACAAACTATATGTCCTTCACCTGAAACTCGTTGACCAATTTTATATCCTTGAACATTTTTTCCTAGTTCTACAATCTCACCAACATATTCGTGTCCAACATGCATTGGCACTGGAATAGTTTGTTGCGCCCATTCGTCCCATTTATAAATATGGACATCTGTTCCACAGATCGCTGTTTTTTTTATTTTAATAAGAACATCGTTATCGCCAACGATTGGCATAGGAATATTATCTTCTAACCATAGACCTCTTTCTTTGTGACGTTTGACTAGTGCTTTCATAAATTCCTTCCTTTGCAAACTAATTGCAGATGAAAGGAGATTTTCTGTCAAAATTTACATATAAACAAGGAAATCTAGCTGGCTTTCTTTTTGATTTTTCCGAAATTAGGTTTTTTATCTTTATCAGTATTACCAAATCCTTCTACTTTAAACGAGGGAAGCGGAGCTCTAAATGGTAGAATATTATGTGGTTGGCACGGATCAAATTCCTCAGGTAATTCGTTATTAATTTTTCCATTAATAACGAGTTGTTTCACACTTTGAGTGAATAAAAGAAAAAGTTCCGGATCTAGTTTTTTACCTACAGATTTTGACATAACTTGTAGTGCATCTTCTGTCGATAACACTTCATGATATGAACGTTTTGTGGTTATAGCGTCAAAAAAATCAGCGATGGCCGTAATACGAGCGTAAATATAAATATCTTCGCCATGAATTTTGGAAGGATAACCTGTACCATTGAAATTTTCATGATGTTCATGAACCACTCGTTTGATATTTTCTAAATCAACGCCATGACAATTCTCACAATGATTGGCCGTTAGTAAATCTAAACCATAAGTAGGGTGGTTTTTGATGATATCAAATTCAGCATCAGTGAGCTTATCAGGATTATTTATAATGTCTGTTGAGATATTAATTTTTCCGATATCATGAAGGAGACCGCCAAGGCCGGCAATTACAATTTCTTCTTTTGTGGCATTAGGCTTATAGGTTTTGAAAAGCGAAATACAATACATAGAAACATTAACCGAATGATCGTATGTATAGAAATCATGAAAACTGAGAGATGCAATCAGATTTTGAATTTGTGAAACATCATAGTCTTTGATGACTTCAACCATACTTTCAACTGCTACTTTACATTCTTGAATAGTTTCAGAGAGAACTTCTGTGGTAAATTCTTTGTCTTTATCAAATAATTTATCCAAGTAAACAATGGCCGAAGCCTTAATGATTTCTGTTCTTTGACTAATATCTGCATTTTCAACAGTACTCAAGCTTTTTAAGTAGATATCTCTTTGAGATTCATGGACATAAAGTTGGAAATATTTTTTCTTAAAAGATTTCAAATCTTCAAGTGCTAAAATTTCACCTTTAGGATATATTTTTACAAATTTCTCTCTGACTTCAGAAGACGAAGAATTAACGTATAGGTCATACATTATAAATTGATCATAGACGATTAAGTCGAATGAAACTGAAAAAAAATTGTGTCCGATGGTGGCCATAATAATCGTATCGGGAAATACTTCTTAAAGTTAACTAAAATTATTATGGAGAAAAATTGTCAACTAAAATAAAAAATGATCCCTATTCTGCATTGCGATTTCATGATTTTAGATTTTTCCTCATCACAAAAATTATGATCACTATGGCACTTCAAATTCAAGCGGTTATCGTTGGATGGCATGTTTATGCAATCACTCACGATCCACTTTCTTTAGGGCTTATTGGACTTGTTGAAATACTGCCTAATTTTTCAGTAACTTTATTTGCCGGCCATTTTGCAGATTTATATGACCGCAAGAAAATTGTTTATATATGTCTGAGCGTTTTAGTCCTTTGTTCTTTGGGACTTTTTTATGCTGATAATAATATCACTTGGATTTATACAGTGATCGCAATAAGTGGTCTGGCACGTGGGGTTTTAAATCCTGCTATTTTTTCGATAATGACAGAATGTGTTTCAAAAGAGCATAGAGTAAATTCTACTTCTTGGAATTCCACATTATGGCAAATTTCATTTATGTTAGGAGCAGGTGGAAGTGGCTTTTTATACGCTTTGATTGCTTATAATTCTTACTTAGTTATTGCTTGTTTGACTCTCATCGCGATACTGGCATTTTACTTTATTTCACCTAAACCCCATTTGACAAAAAATGATATTAAGGCCCCCATGCTTCCCGCTATAAAAAGTGGTGTGAAATTTGTCTTTAATAATGAAATTTTTCTGGGAGCAATCTCTCTAGATTTATTTGCCGTACTCTTTGGTGGGGCAGTCGCTCTACTTCCAATTTTTGCAAATGATATTTTAAAAGTAGGGCCACAAGGTCTGGGCTTTTTAAAAGCAGCACCTAGTTTAGGTTCTTTTTTAATGGCCGCTGTTGTTGTGTATTATCCTCCTATTAGAAACACTGGAAAGAAATTATTGGCAGCAGTATTTGGTTTTGGAATTTGCATGATCATTTTTGGTATTTCAAAAAATTATTATTTATCTCTTTTGGTTTTAGCCCTAAGTGGGGCCTTTGATAATATTTCCGTTGTTGTACGTGGAACAATTATGCAGACAATGATCCCTCCTGAAATGAAAGGAAAAGTGTATGCTGTAAATTCAATTTTTGTTGGTTCATCAAATGAACTTGGTGCTTTTGAATCTGGAGTTACCGCTAAGGCTTTGGGAGTTGTACCTTCGGTCGTTTTTGGAGGAGCAATGACATTATTGGTTGTCATTATGACTTATATGCGAGCACCAAAATTAAAAAATTTAGAATTTAAAGATATTTCAGAAAAATAATTTATTTATTTATAAATAAAAAATTAATAAGTATTTGATGTTTGGTCAGTAAAAAAATAATAATTTTCAGCTGTAGTTTGTATTATAATTAACCGAAATTATCGAGATGAAATTTTGTGGTGCGAGGTTAGTTTGCAGGCCTTTATAACTTCATTAGGTATTATCTTTATGGGTGTGGTGATAACTGCAGTTTTCTTAACTGCAATTAATATTTAGCTATGAGAATGTGTCTAGCACGAGGAGTTATTTTTCAACCAAATACACCTTCGATATCTTGACTAATTTATTCTTTTAAGATACATCTAAGTATTCGTAATTTAAACAAGAAATCAAACATGGAGTACAAAAATGTTTAGTGAAGCTTTACTCAATTCTCCTGCTATTGTCGGAGTTGTTGGTTTACTACTAGCGATGATCTTTTACTTTCGAGTGAAGTCACAGGCAGAAGGCAACGAAACAATGAATCGCATAGCAACTTACATCCGAGAAGGATCAATGGCGTTCTTAGTTCGTGAATATAAAGTACTCGCAATTTATTGCGTAGTCATAGGTTCACTACTTTGGTTTTCACTAGGATATATCTCAGCAGCATCATTTGTGCTTGGAGCTTTTCTTTCATTGCTTGCAGGTTTTTTCGGTATGAAGGCCGCAACTTATGCAAACGTAAGAACTACTCAAGCAGCAAGAGATGGATCAAAAGCCGCTGCACTTCTTGTTGCCCTTGATGGTGGAGCAGTTATGGGTCTTGCTGTTGCAGGACTTGGACTAATTGGTTTAGGCGTTCTTTATACAATGTTTAAAGGAACTGCTGATGTTTCAAAAGTATTACACTCGTTTGCAGTTGGTGCTTCATCTATCGCTTTATTTGCTCGAATCGGTGGTGGTATTTATACAAAAGCTGCTGATGTTGGTGCAGATATCGCTGGTAAAGTAATCGAAAATATTCCTGAAGATGATCCACGTAACCCAGGCGTTATCGCTGATAACGTTGGTGATAATGTTGGTGACGTTGCAGGGATGGGCGCAGATATTTTTGAATCAATGGTAGCTGCAATTGT
>JAVHRK010000139.1:0-10802 GCA_036171615.1 Bacteriovoracaceae bacterium | reverse complement strand
CTTTCTGCAAGTTCTGAATCATTCCAAAAAGTAAAAAGCTCGTCTTCAATTTCAGTCAACTCGTCAGTATCAATATCGTCTTCATTTAAGAGTTCTTCATGTAACTGAATGACATAAACAATATTGTCGACCAGGTTGAGCCAGTAAAATTTTAATGGTGAATAATTATCGAAACATTCATCTTGAAGTATATCAGAAAGCTGATCAAGAAAATCAACATCGACAACATCAGTAGAAAATCCTTTCTTAAAATCGTCTCGTAAGTCTTCAATAAAATCGCGATAACTTTTTTCGACTTCACGTTTTAGTTTAAGGTGAAAATCTTTGGAAAATAATTGCTCTTTCATTGAAAGGTCCTTAGTGAAGCGTAGAATATTAGGTGAATTAATTAATGTGATAGTAAAATGGCTGGGAAGGAGGGGATCGAACCCACGACCAATAGATTAACAGTCTACTGCGCTACCACTGCGCCACTTCCCAGTAAATCACGAATTTAGATTAACATAAGTTATAAAAATGATGAGGCAATTTGTCTAGGTTTTTTTTATAAAACACTGAAATTCTGCATAAAGTTAGATGATTATGGCCAAAAATAGCTAAAACCAAGCATATCGCTCAAGTTCTATGGGCCGTTTGCCGATATGAAATTATGATTGAGTCAAATAATCTCATTATGCATCTCTTGCGAATTATTACCCCCGAGGAAATAAGTGAAATTGCGACTAAGCACAATGGTGGTAAATTTTTATCACTGACAGATTTAGCAGTTGAGCGATTTGAGAAAAAAATTTTTAGAAATTTTGCTGATGATGCAGAAGAGTCGACTTCTATGGCCTTAGACAATGATGAAGATCTCTTAAGTACGGAAGCAAAAGTATTACCTTTTACCATACCTGAAAAGGATAGTAATGAAGTCGTAGAAGAACTACCAGTAAAAAAGATAATTCATGCTGAAAATGAAAATATGGCAACTTTTATACTTATAGAAAAAGAACGGTTAAAGAAATCCCAAAAATCCCTAAAGCAAAAAGAAATAATTGACCTCTATCGAAGAAATTCACATGTAGACGTTGAGCAAATTAAACAATCAAATCAAGAGGCCGCAGCATCTGATGAATCAGGAATTCTTGTTAACAAGAAGCATTACTAATGAGATGGACATATTTAATTTTTTTAGTTTTTTCAGCTTGGATGTATCAACGAATTATTTTTTATCCACCAGTTATTAATGGCAGGAGTCCATCCTCCGTCTCATCTGAATCATGCATGAGTTTAATGCAGGGGTTTTATCCTATCCAAACAAAAGATTTTTTAGAAAAGAGATTATCGGCCAATAAGGATTTTCATTCCTTTTATCGTGCCTTTGTTCCTCTTTTTTACGATGTAATTGAAAAAGATCCAGAAATTTCTAAAGTCTTTTCACCCCTCAGAAAATATAAAGCAGCGATGGGAGGTGATGTACATGTTGAAAATTTTGGATTTGTCCTAAATTCTTCCGGGAGTGCAAGGCTTGTTTTAAACGATGTAGATGATGTCACGGATGGACAAATATATATGGATGTTATCAGACACTATATTTCAGGAAAAATAGTAAGTGATGACATTCATTTAAATAATTATTTAAACGCTTACCAGTCAGGATTGAAAAATGAAGAGTATGTCTTTTCAAACTATGTAAAAACTAATAAGCAAAATGCAACTAGTGATATAAAAACATATCTGAATCAATACATATCGTTTGAAGAACCGATAAAGTTTATAAAATATAAAAGGCCTATGTATGTAATTGATGAAGCCAGAAAAAATGAAATTTTAGTTTCACTTAAACAATCCTATAAAAAAATTAAAATTTATGATGAGTATCTTCGGATTAAAGAAGATGGAGGAAGTGCGGGACTTTTACGATATGAAGTCTTGGCACAATTAACTCCAGGAGAAGATCCTATTTGGTTAGATATTAAGGCAATGACAGGAAGTAGTTACGATAAAGTTTTTACTAAAAGTGCTCCTAATTATAGTTCAAGAATGACTTTAATTAAAAACTCAATTTATGAAAAAGACTTAACCGAAAATATTTCAATGATCCAAATAGCAGGACAGTCTTTTAGTGTGCGTTTTATGAATCAATTTGGATTAAGTGTTGCTATAGAAGATATTCCGGTAGCTGAACTTTCAGATGTCGTACTAGATGAAGCTTACGCTTTAGGGCAAATGCATGCACGTAGCTTAGGAAAATTGACTAATGGAGATAATTTAATTGATCAATATAGCAAATCTTGGGAGAGGATTTCTCAAGATGATATTAAAAAAGCAGCTAAAAAAATTAGAGAAAATTTAGAAAAAAAATATACATCAAAGATCTAAACCAATAATTGAATGACTACTTTCTGCTTCATCGGTAAGCCGTTCAAGTCCAGCTGTTTGGTAAACACAAGAATCAATAGTATTTAGAGCAGCAGGTCTAAAATTTCCCGAATTTTTAACTCCACCAAATGGTAACCGATCAGATATGCCGATTGTAGAGTAGTTAAAGTTTACAAGCCCTGTTTCAATTTCATCTACACATAAGCGATATAGTGAATGATCTTTTGTGAAAATTGCAGATGCCAAACCATATTCAGTTGCATTGGAAATTTGAATTGCTTCTTCAATTGAGTCATATGGTATAAACGTTACGTTGGGACCAAATATTTCGCTTTGAAGAAATAGGCTGTCACTGTTCCATTTGTCAGCGAGGTGAATTGATGGAGAAACGTAATGACCTTTTTGAGGTCTCTCAATTTGCTTCCCACGCATTATTTCTTGAATGCCCTCACGTTTTGCCATACCCATAAAAAGTAAATATGTATCGAGAGCTGCTTGATCAATAAGAGGTCCCATAAATGGTTCTCTTTGAAATTCTACAGGATGATCAATAATAATTTTTTTAGAGAGGTCATGAAATTTTGAAATAAATTGTTCATGAATTTTTCGAGAGATAGCAATGATTGAAGTTGAGGTACAGCGTTGGCCAGCTGTTATAAATGAGGCCTTTAAGAGTTCAGCCATTGCATAGTCGAGATTAGCATCTTCATGCAAGATTGATGTATTTTTGCCACCAAGTTCTAGTGACACCAATTTTGTTAAATCATGATGTGTGATTTCAAGAATTTTTTTTCCTACTTCTTTTGATCCAGAGAAAAAAACTGCTTTTATATTTTTATCTTTTAAAAGACGACGTGCCATTTCACTGTCGCCTTGTAGCAAATTAACAACGCCAGAAGGAAAACCTGCTTTATGAAAACATTCAATGAGCAATTGTGCTGAATAACATGTTTTTTCTGAAGGTTTTAAAATTATTGAATTACCCGCAATCAGCGCGCTTAGAATTTGTCCATTTGCAAATTGGCATGGGAAATTAAATGGGCCAATAATAAGGGCGGGGCCGAGAGGTTTAAAGAATATATGTCCAATAGTTTTAGGAATAATATTTTCTATCGTTTTGTTCTGAATGCGTGGAAGAGAGTGTTCAATAATTATTGAAATATTTTCAATGACGGAGGTTACTTCAATTTTAGCTTCCCAAAGAGGCTTGCCTGTTTCGAAAGCAATGGCCATTGCTATTGGTTCTTTGTTTTTTGTAACCTCTTCTTTATATTTAAGTAAAAAATTAGTTCTTTCTTCTTGAGATAATTTTTTCCATATTTTATAACCTGCAATTGCAGAGCTCAATACATTTTCCACCATTTGATAGTCTACTGGACAATCCCATAGTTTTAAACTCGTATCTGCCGGACAAAAACGGCTCATTATATTTTCAACAGCATGAGGTCCGACTAATGTAGGCATATGAAAGGAGTTGGAGTAGTAATTACCTTGGATTTTAAATTTCATGCTTCACCTATAAAAACGTTGCAAAAGTTTTGAAATCTTCTTTGAGTCCAAGTTTTTTAGCTTCATCTGGATGGATAATAAATCGATTAGGTGTACCTCTGTTCATATTTCCACTAATAAAGGCGGCCTTAAAAGTTTTATCAGACGTAGGCAGCGATACTAAAATATAATCAATATCACTTTTTATAATTCCATCTCTTATTAAAAGCTCACATTCAAACATTTCTTTAATTGGTTTTATCTCTTTTAAGTTGGCCCTATAATGTGGACCACCATCAAATGGATCAATTTCATTATTATATTGAAATCCAATACTTTCTAACATTTTTTTAACCGGGATTGTTTCCTCACCAACCTTACCAATGGCATTACGTGCTTCTATGGGAAGTAAGGTAAGATAAATTGTATCTGATGGAAAAAGAGAGAGAATAAATTCTTTATTACTGCGTGAGAGTCGATCTGCATCGTGGTATTCCATATTAAGAAATCGTCTACCAATTGCTTCCCATAAAGGGGCATGTCCTTCACTGTCAAAAGGAGGCATAAGTTCAGAATGAACAATTTCCTTAAATCTGTTTTTATTCATGCCCATATAAAGAAAGCGAACAAATGATAATTGCTTTCCAAATTTTTTGTCATTTTTCCTAAATTCGGGAGAAAGTATTAATCCACCAATTTCAGAAGGACCATTTGTTTCAATCCCTAAATTAAGTGTTCCATGAATAAACCCAGTGTTTAGCGTTTTAGAAAATTTATTTTCTTGTGAGACTTTAAAAAAGTAATGTGGTTCATCTTCTGTGCCATGTTGGGCGTGAATCATTGAGGCGCCAATGATTCTTTTCGCTACAATATCTTCAAGAACGAATAAATAATAGTTCTTCCAAAGTGACTTTGATGGATTGGTAAACGCCTTAAGCGAACTTTCAATTTTTTGCTTAATTATTTCTCTATCTGGTGGGAGATTGATAAATAACATGAGCTGACTAAGCTCGTATAAATCATCTAGGTCGTTTAAATTTGCTGAACGTAAAATATGCATATGATCCTAAATTATATCTAAAATTGTTTTTTCTAGAATTTGAAAGATTTCGTTTATATGTTCATCAAGTAAAGTAAGTGGAAGTAAAAATCGGACTCGCGCAGGTGATTTACCGGCCGAAAAGGTAATAATTCCATTTTCAAATAATTTCTTAATGAAATTATTAGTTAATTCCAGGTTGCCGTCGCCCACTTCAAATGAAAGCATTGTTCCAACGCCACCATAATAATTTAATTTTCCTTTGCAAGTCCCATTTGCTAGTTTTTCAAAGTTTGATTTGAATTTATTTTCTAATTCGACAATACGACCATTTTTACCGTAAAAATTTCCCTCTGCTAAGTAATGTACAGTTGCTTTTCCGGCATTCAGTGCTGCCAGCGAGCCATTAAAAGTCCCTGCTATAAGTCCAGGTTTAGGATTTAATTCTTTAGTAAATAATGTTCCGCAAGCCTGAAGTACTTTTCCAATCGTAACAACGTCAACATATTCATCTAAACCAAACATTTGATAGGCGAAAAGTTTTTCAGTTCTTGCGAAAGACTGCACTTCATCTACCCAAATATAAATATTTTTTTCTTTTGCCCATTTAAAAATACCTTCATAATACTCCTTGGTGCCATAGATAAAGCCCGCTTCACCTTGAATCAGTTCTATTGTGAGAGCGCAGTATGTATTACCATTTTTAGCAATTAAATCATTAAGAGCTATAAGGGTATTCTTGAGTGAGTTCTCTGGATCTTTGTAATTAAAATGCGGAACATGATCGACTTCAATCGCCTTAGGCATCCCTTCACGATAGGCCGAGTTATAAGTTACATCTTGCATAGCGATTGTCCGGCCTGCAAAAGATTTTTCAAAAGCGATTAAGCGATAGTTTGGTGCCTTTTTCTGCCAGATTATTTTTAGAGCCGTATCATTCGCAAAAGAACCTGAGCATGAGATCCAAAAATGCTCTAAGCGAGAATCTTTGACTTTATCAAGCAAAACTTTACTAAGTTCATAAGGCTCCTGGTAAGAGAGAAGGTTTCCACACATCATCGTGTCACTTGTAGCAGCTTCTAGACTCGCCTTTATATAAAGCGGATGAGAATGACCTAAAAGATTAACTCCTAGTGCATTGATCAGATCATATTTTACAGAACCATCTAGTAATTCAACAAATGGTCCATGTCCTCTTCCTGAGGCCATAAAAGGGAAAAAAAATCCTCTACCTTTTAGAGATTCATATTCTTTTAATTTTTCTGTAAGAAAATTTTTTTTATCTTCATCTGAAGGCTTGATATGATTTATTTTTTGTTGTTCTAATAAAATAGAGGAGAACAGTTTATCAAAATGCTCTTGTATTACTGTCGATTGAACACCATAGCTCATAAAATTTTCCTTTTCCTGCTTGCAAAGTCTAAGGCCCATGCGATAATTAATTATGGAAAATAATAACATAACGGGTATGACAAAGTCATCAGACCAAAGCTTTCAAGAGCTCTATCTTAAAAAAGATTATAAAAGTGCAGCTGATTATTTATTGAAAAATAAACAACTCTTTAACTCGGGTATTTTTCACTATAATTTGGGAACAGTTTATTCTAAATTGGGTGAGCCAGCAGCTGCACGATACCATTTAGAAAAATCTATTCAAGATGGATATATCAATTCATCCTCATTGAATAATTTAAATTTTGTCAAAAAATCACTAAATATTGACGATGTAACAACATCTAGTGCTACTGCTGATATTGCAATGAATTTTGCGACTTCGTTGCCATTTTCAGCTTATTCATTTGTAAGCTTACTAATGTTATTAATTTTTTTAATTTTGATTCGTTTAAAGAAAGTACGAAGTCGAATTAAAATAGCATTACTAATAATTACTGCAATTGTTCCAATTATATTCTACTCTTTAATTGTTGATCACTTACATCCCGCAATTGTTTTTATGGAGATTTCTCTTCAAGAAGGACCTTCTAAAATTTTTGCTGAAAAAGGAAAAATTAAGGCCGGTTCAAAAATTATTGTAGGTGATTACAAAGACGGGTGGTTCTTTGTTAAGCATCCAGAGTCATTGATTGGTTGGGTCAATAAAGATCAATTAGGCTTATATTAGGAGTTAAACAATGTCATCTTACGAAAATGAAATCAAAAAAGCAGGAAGTAAGAGCGAATCTCTCGTAAATAAAATTGAATTTTCCATGATGAAATATTTATGGTTGGCCAATCCTTTAAAAGGGGCGCGAAAAGATTCTATTCCTAAATTTTTAAGAAACGTCGATTTATTAAAAAATTTTTCAGATAATGAATTGCGAATATTAACAAAATTTATGCATGCACGTAAATTTGCTGAAGGCGAAGTAATTTTTAGACAAGGGGAAATCGGAATCGGTTTTTATTTTATTTTCTCTGGCAGTGTTGAAATGAAATATTCTGAAAGTTCGATTGAATCTCAACAAGATAAATTTCTTTTATTAGAGGAGTTTAACTATTTTGGTGAATTGGCCCTTCTTCAAGATAATACACCTAGAACTGCTACTGCAATTGCACGGGATCAGTGTGATTTGGTAGGGATTTTTAAACCCGATTTGGATCATTTAATTTTACATCAACCAGTCATCGCTGCAAAATTAATTCAATCTATATCAATTGCGATAGCGGATAGACTTTATTATTTTACACAAGAAGCAACAAAGGTTTACAAAAAATTGAAAACATTGGAAGCAAGAAATGATACTAAATGATCGTCAAAATATTTCCAAGATTCAATTAATTTTTTTCGCAAGTGTTTTTTTACTATTTTCAGTGCTTGTTCTGGCCTTACCTAGGATTTCAATCCCATTATCACTTGCTTATGTATTATCTTTAACTCTTACTCCGATTGTAAATTATTTGATGGGACTTGGGATTTCCCGGACAATCTCTATTATAATCTTGTTTTTAGCTCTGGCCTTTATTATTGGATTACCACTTTTTAGAATTATTCCAGTAATTTCTATTGAGTCTCAATATGTACAAAATTCAGTTCCTCGCATTGAGCAATACTTTTTGACTCAATATGAATTGTTCAGGGACTTTGTAAGGCTGAAGACAGGACATGAAATAGATAATGCCTATATTTTACAATTTCTAAATGAAGTTAAAACTGGTGTCGGAAATTTTGCAGTTAAACTACCTAATTATTTTGCCAATTTAATGGAGTGGATTTTTTTAATACCGTTTTTTACTTTTTTTATTATCAGAGATTCAGTTTCATTCAAAAAAACACTTTTAAGCTTTACTCCGAATGTAATATTTGAACGTTTTTATTATGTAACTCATGTTTTTAACAGACAATTAGGAAACTATTTTTTTGCAAAATTTGTTGAAGCAATTATTGTAGGTGGAATTATTTCGCTTGGGCTGCTATTAATGGGTGTAAAGTATGCCATTATTTTGGGATTTGTAGCTGGGCTCACCAATATTGTTCCGTATGTTGGGCCATTTCTAGGTTTAGCACCAGCGCTTATTTTGACCATGGTAGAATATGGAATTACTTCACCAATTATGGGGGCCGTCGTTATCTTATATGTTACAGCAAATATTGTTGATGTTTTTTTTGTTTTTCCATTTTTAGTATCTAAAATCGTCAATCTTCATCCAATGATTGTTGCAATTAGTGTAATTGTTGGCTCACATTATATGGGGATAACTGGAATGGTAATCTCAATTCCAGTGGTTGCTGCCATTAAGCTTATTGTCACAGAAATTTACAATGAAATTTACACTGAACGTTCAAGGTGATAACATTTCTTGAGAATGTTTGTTCATTGAGGTTTTTCGTTGAAAATATTAAATAATTTTATTCTACTCGTATTGATGTTGCTTTTCTTTTCATGTTCAACAGAACGTCCAAAAGGAGCAACTGAGGCCGAAGTCTTATTTCTTGAGGCAAAGGATCTGATTAGCAAATCACGCTTTATTCAAGCAAGTGAAAAACTAAATGCAATACGTTCACAATATCCTTATAGCTTTTATGCTACCCCGGCAGAATTGCTCCAGGCCGATGTTTTATTTGCTCAAGAAAGTTATGCAGAAGCAGCTTCTGCTTATATTCTCTTTAGAGATTTTCACCCAAAATATAGTGAATTAAGTTACGTTATTTTTAGAATTTCTGAATCCTATTATCGTCAGTTGCCAACTACTTACGATCGAGATCTATCTGCCGGAGTTGAAGCGATTAAGTACTATAACGAACTTTTGCAAAATTATGCAGGAACAGAATATGTTAAAGATGCTAGCAGCAGAATTACTCAAATAGAGCTAATGTTAGAACAAAAGCAAATTTACATTGCAGATTTTTATTTTAAAACGAAGGATTATGAAGCTGCCAAGGCAAGATATATTGAGATTTTAAAATCTCTTAAAAACTCGGATGAAATTACACGCATTACCGCAAGAATCGAAGATGCAGATAAATTAATTAAACATTGAGGGATTTATGTACACTTCTAATAATGAACAATTGTTAAAAACTGCTCGTGAATACTTTGATAAACAAGATTATAAGAAGGCTCAAGTGCTTCTTAATGATATTGTAGAATCCGATGATAAGAATATAGATGCTTTCTTTTTGCTCGCAAATATTTTTCATATCAATGGTGAGATTGGTAAATCAATTAAGGCCTTTAGTAAGGTGCTTGTATTAAGTCCTGAACACACTGATGCGGCCATAAGTCTGTCTGTACTTTACAATGATATTGGACAGTACGAAGAAGCAAAAAAAGTATTTGAGACTGCCAGTGAGCGGATAAAAGGTAAAAATAAAGGTTCAGGTTTATTAGAAGACAAACATATTAATAAAAAATTTGCTTCCAAGCATTTTGAAATAGCGGAAATGTATTTTTCATATAATCGTTATGATGAAGCACTTTTTGAATATAATAAAGTAATTAGTTTAGATCCTGAAGATTTAGCAACTCGTATTAAAATAGCCAAAACATATGCAAAAAAAGGTTTTATTTCTAAAGCGATTGAGGAATTAAGATCACTTAAGAATCAAGATCCAAATTATGCACCAGCGAGAATTGCCTTGGGAGTTATCCATTACGGAAACGGTAATGTTTTAGAGGCACAATCAGAATGGGAAAAGGTCCTCTTAAAGGACCCATTTCAATCTGAAGCTAGTATGTATTTAAATCTTTCACGAACAGCAACTGAGACAAACTTTAGAACAATTTAGTTCATTTCAGCTGGAGTATTTTTCTTAATAGATGGAGTTGTTGTAGTTGTTGAGATAATTCCAATCTTTGATTCAGTAGCTTGTTGTGGAGCCTGAATATTAGTTCTCTTTGAATCATCAGAAGTATAATTCATAATATATTGTTTTAAATCAAGATACATTTTGCAACGAACTTCCAATTTCGAATCTTGTAAAACGATCTGTCTTGCTTTCTTTGTTTTGTTGTTGATAATAATTGGCGCTTTTAAGTTAGCCGACATTTCAGTTACGTTTTGTGGAATAGTTAAAACAGTATATACACTGGCATTTTGAAGATTTTCTAAGTCTAAACTATTAAGCTCTATTGGAAGAAGCTTAATCATAAAGTTTGGTTGAAAAATCTTTGGTTCAATGATTGGAAGCGCAGTCGCTGGATCATCTGTTGATTGAAGCCATAAAATCAATGTCTGATCACCTGGATCAACAATAAAAAAATTAGTTAATTTCTCAAAACCTAATAGGCCTTCTGAGAATTCAATAATATCTTTTTTATCAACTTCTAGTTCGCCAAATCTAGTTGTTTTGATTTTCACTTAAGGCCTCCGGTGGTCTTCAATATCATTTTGGTCAATAATTGACCTTATGACAATGATTCTATCAGCCGTAGGGGCAAAAGTGCAAGTAGGAAATTACTTCTTATTCAGT
>JAVHRK010000138.1:0-36141 GCA_036171615.1 Bacteriovoracaceae bacterium | reverse complement strand
AAAACACCTGACCTTAAAGAAACGGCCAAACTTGCGGAAGATTTTTTTATGAATTTAGCAGATCAGAGAAAGCGAATTCAGGATCATGATTCCTTTATGACTTCAGGACATGGCTAGCTTCCAACAACTTGACTAACCAACTCAAGTTATTTTTTCAAATGCCGAAAGGTATGTATGTTTAAGAAAACTATTACTATTATTGTGTTTTTATTAATTACTCAGCTGTCTCATGCTGACAGTACTTATGACCAATTTTGTGGCACGCAAGCAAACAATACTGCGAAGGAACTTCAGGCTGCCAACCAAGGAGTTTTGGATCTAATTAAAACCAAGGTCGAAGAATATAATAAAACATTGGCCGGGCAAACACTGAAACAAGGTATTGCAGAAATTGAAGATCGCTCAGTAATGCTGAAAAAACTCTTACAAGTTTTAACAGATGAGCTAAATATAATTCACAAAGATCCAAATAAAAATGACGATGATTTAAAAAAAATAAATTTTGAAAAACTATGTCAAACAGATGCATCCATGAGGTTATGTCAACTCTTAAATGGAAAAAGAACTTCCATTGACAAGACAATTAAAAACTATATCCAAGCAATAATTTCAAGCAAAACGCCCAAGAATGAAAACTTCACAGTGCTAGAAATAACAACAGAAAATGAACAAGAGCTAAAAAAACTTGGAATCACTCCCATTACTGATGAAGAAATGGCAAGATTAGATAGTGCAGGTCCGAGATCACCACAAAATACCCCTGAACAATTTAAATTATTAAAAGATATAAATGATCTATATAATTTAGCTAATTTTAAAGATGTAGAAAAACTTAAAAAATTTATAGCTGAAAAATATGTAAGGACCTGCCCTTATAACTCTACACAAAATAAAATTTCATCATCTTGTAGTGCAAATACACTACCAGAAATATTTGAAATTCAAATAGCTGATCAAACTCTACACATCGTTGGCAAACTCTCAAATCAAGCTGGTTTAAGTAGCACCTTCTCAAAAGCAGATATGGAAAGCTATAAACAATTATGTGACCGCCATAAAAATGATGACACATTTAAGGCGACATGTGCATTGGTAGCTAAGGAATATAAAGCAACTCAAAAAGTTAAAGAACCTGCAGATTGGGCAGAAATCCATAAACATAATTATGTAATCACTGATCCGCTAGATCCTGAAAAATATACACTTGTTCCCAAAAAAGATAATACAGATATTTTCTTAGAGACGATCGGACCTGCATTTGCAAGCTTTGCACCCTTTTGGATACAAAATATAAACTCACAGAATCAAATTAATATGATGACACAACAAGCGATGATGACGAAACAAGCTCAAGTAAATTATAATGCCATAACATCAGGTGGATATTTCCAAGCAAATTATCTTCCAGGTGCAACTACTGGCCCAAGTCTTTCTAATCCAGGTTACAATTTCGGCCCTTAAAGCTAATAAATATTTTCTTCTTCTTACAATTTGGATAAACTAGGCCAAATTATAAGGAGTATTTATGGTATCAGAAATATTTAATGCAAAACTATGGGAAGAAGTACCGGGTTTTAGATTTGAAGACATAACTTACCATAAAGCTCTCGATCAAGGCACCGTCCGAATAGCCATTAATCGTCCAGAAGTTCGAAATGCATTTAGACCTAAAACAGTAGATGAATTATATCTGGCACTAGACCATGCAAGAGTTAGCACAAATATCGGTGTTGTACTCTTAACGGGTAATGGCCCTTCGGCAAAAGACGCGGGTTGGGCATTTTGCTCAGGTGGCGATCAACGAATTAGGGGAAAAGATGGTTATAAATATGAAGATCCAAGTGATCATACTCGTTTAGGTAGATTACATATTTTAGAAGTACAACGAATGATTCGTTTTATGCCAAAAATTGTTGTTGCAGTTGTGCCAGGCTGGGCCGTAGGTGGAGGACACTCACTGCATGTAGTTTGTGATTTAACTATAGCTTCAAAAGAGCATGCTATTTTCAAACAAACTGACCCTGATGTTGGAAGTTTTGATTCTGGTTATGGATCTGCCTATTTAGCAAGAATGGTTGGACAAAAACGTGCTCGAGAAATATTTTTCTTAGGTCGAAATTACTCAGCTGATGAAGCTTTTCAAATGGGCATGGTTAATGAAGTTGTTCCTCATCAAGAGTTAGAAAACGTAGCACTTGATTGGGCCAGAGAAATGAATTCAAAATCTCCAACTGCTATGAGAATGCTAAAATTTGGTTTTAATATGATAGATGACGGATTGGTAGGTCAGCAAGTATTTGCTGGTGAAGCGACCC
The DNA here is from genome assembly GCA_036171615.1 of Bacteriovoracaceae bacterium. Taxonomy (GTDB): domain Bacteria; phylum Bdellovibrionota; class Bacteriovoracia; order Bacteriovoracales; family Bacteriovoracaceae; genus Bacteriovorax. The sequence continues at coordinate 33,826 of JAVHRK010000138.1, read as the reverse complement.
GTTTGGCCTATGGCTCAGAAGAAGCTACTGAAGGCCGAGATGCTTTTGTAGAAAAAAGGAAAAAAGATTTTTCTAAATTTCCTTGGCATTACTAACCAATGTCACTACCAATTATTAAAACGCTGGAATATTTTCAACCAGACGAATATCATTATTCATTAGATTCCGTCATACTTGCGCATAAGGTTGCTGAGCTTTATGAAGAGCACGCTTCATTACCCCAATTAAAAGTTTTAGATCTTTGCTCAGGATGTGGAGTTGTCGGGTTAGAATTTTTTTGTCACTTAAAGGAAATCGTCTCAATAGATTTCCTCGAAATTCAACAAAAATACCTTCCATACTTTGAAAAAAATCTTCACTTAATTAATCCCACCGCAACTGATTTTAATTTTTTATTAATAAACTATCAAAATTTGAATAACGATTTTTTTAGAAATAAGTACGACTTAATTCTTTCTAATCCTCCCTATTTTTTTCCAGGTGAAGGGATACTCTCTCCATCTGATTTTAAAAATCGATGCCGATTTTTTATGGATTCAAATCTTGAAGAACTAATCAAGGCGATTTTATTTTCATTAAAACCTCAAGGAAATGCCTATCTTCTTGCAAGACCAGGAACTCATCATGGAAGAAACCTTGAAGATCAAATAAAAAAATTAGTGGGCGAGCTTGGTGAGACTAAAGTCGTAGATAATGTCAGAGGAACTAACGTCTTGAGAATTACTAAAAAACTCTAATAGATTTTTTTCAAATTGTGATTCAGGAATTTGGGCCAATCGATAGATGTCTTCAAGTAAAATATCCTTTTGATCGTCAGTTTCTAAAAAAATTCTTGAAACCGGAATCATTGGAATCTTTTCAAAGTTTCGTCTAAATGAAAAATAGACATCATATTTAAGATAAGAATTTATTTGAGTAATATTTCCTGTAAAATCATGTAATAAAATTTTACCTTTAAAATTTATCTTTTTAAGAATTCCTAATAAATCCGAATGTGCTCGCACACAGTGAATAACGATAGGTAAATTAAATTTTTCAGCTAACTGAAAATGAAATAGTAAACTTATCTTCTGAAGTTCAATTGTATCCTTGAATTGATCCGATCGATCAAGCCCAGTTTCACCTATCATCAAACATTTGTTATTTGTATTTGAAAAATCATAATCCTTATGTAGATCCCAAGGATGTATTCCAATAGTATCTTTACCTACTACTATTTCAAGTTGATTTTCTTTGTTTGTTCTATTATGAGTATGGATATTAATTAACATACGATTATGATAGAATATTAAAATGCAGAATTCAATTTACGCTTTAAAACTTATAGACCTAGAAGAATTCTTACGATCGGCCGGAGAAAATCCAGCAAATGCAGTATCCATTTTTGAAAAAATCTATAAAAACAAAGTAAAAACCAGCAAAGAAATTTCATTAAAAGCATTAGCACTCATAAATAACTCATTCTCAAATACATTACCTACTATTGCTAATATTCAAACAGACAATGATGGAACCATTAAATTTTTATTAGAATTTGCAGATAATAAAAGAGTTGAAACTGTTTTACTCCCTTTTAACAAACGATACACTGTCTGCTTATCATCTCAAGTAGGCTGCGCAATGAATTGCAGTTTTTGCTTTACAGGAACACAAGGACTTTCACGAAATCTAAAAACTGACGAAATTGTCACTCAATACTTGGTGGCCTACTCATATTTAAAACAGCATATAGACGAGTTTGCAATTACACCCAATATCGTATTTATGGGACAAGGCGAACCGCTCCATAATATTGAGGCGATCAATCAAGCACTTTTAATTATGTTCGATCATCATGGTCTGCATTTAGGTCCTCGTCAGGTGACACTTTCGACTGCTGGCTTTCTTCCTGGGCTTAAAAAATTTCATACAATGCCTCCGATCAACTTAGCATTGTCTCTTCACTCGCCATTCAATGATATTCGTTCTGAATTAATTCCAATAAATAAACAATATCCTCTAGAAGCTGTTTTTGATGTTTTAGATTCGCTTACTTTATTAAAAAAACAATTTATTACTTTTGAGTATTTATTAATTGATGGATTAAATAACCGAATTGAAGATGCTGATGGTCTTTATCAATTACTTCATCATCGTCGTGCCATCATTAATATAATTCCCTTTAATCCTTTTCCGGGATCAAATTACAAAAGGCCACCTGTTTTACAAGTTGAATCGTTCAAAGAGTTATTAGTTGAAAGAAAACTACGAACGATGATCAGACAAACCAAGGGCGATGATATCCTCGCAGCTTGTGGGCAACTTAAAAGTCATCATCAAACATAACTAAATTATTAATCTATGCCTTTATAGCAATAATATTTTTCTTTATTACTTGTTTTGATTTGAAAATATTCAATATCATCCACAACTGTATTTTTCTTAAATACAAATTCCTCTTCAAAAGCAGTTAATGTAAGCCCCTCACAGATATCCCCTATACATCCGTCTGGTCTTTCTATTTCTACATTATCAGTTACTAACTTAGGAAATTCTTCTTGTTCACTGATATAGGCCATTTTTGCTGGAGGAGTTAAACGAATATAGCTTTTAACTTCGTTTATAATATCCCCTTGAAGATTGTAAACGCAGGTATATTCAAAACTGCTGAGCTCAATACGAGAGTCATTACTTAATTGGCCAATATCTAATGCAAATACCCCTGTATTTATAAGTACAAGTACTCCTACGAGAATTGATAAATAAGTTAGTTCTTTATGACGTCGCATTTTAAATCCTTAAGAAATACTTAAGTTCGATGGTAGGTTATCTATGATTTTATTAAATAAAACAATAATGAGAGTAAATTTTACGCACTTTAATCAAATAACGTTTTCGTTTAGAATATATTGAGATGATTTTAAGATTAGTTATTTCTTCAATTTTACTGTTTACATATATTAGTTGTAAAAATGTACTTACTCGCCCCAAAGTTGAATCAATAAATATTTCATTAGCAAAATTTGATCATAAAAACACTAAAGACAACTGTAGTAGTTGTCATCTAAGTACTAGACCCATCTCAAAATCCCATATCATTATTCATGGCGGGGGAAATGACTGTAGTCTTTGCCATCTTCCAACTAAATGGAAAGAAGGTAAATATGGACACACACCAAAACCTATAACCTGTAACGAATGCCATCTTAACAAACAACCGAAACCAAAAAAGGGCTTTCCTCACTGGGCAAATCGAGACTGTGTGGAATGTCATATCGTCTCAAGATGGAAAAAATCTATCTATACTCACCCTACTCAACTTAAAAAATGTATCTTATGCCACTTAAAAGATTCTCCCAATGTTTTTCACGGAATGAATGCAGAATGTCTCTACTGCCATAAGGCCGATGAAGACAGCTGGTAATTTTTACATACTTTCCACAATCTATTTTCAATTCTGATAATATCCATCAAATTAATTTACTGATGGAGTAATTATGACGATAAAAAAAATTCTATTTTCGACACTTGCTATTGGACTTTTTTCTAATATATATGCTCAAACACCAGAAAGAAAACTCTACGTTGGCTCAAATTCAACTGAGGCCATATTAGAATTTACAGGTGCGATTCAATATAAATTTACATCAAAAAACCCTCAAGAAAAAACAATCCGAAAAGCAATAGAGTCACAACTTGAACATATTGTCGGCCCTATGTCTGCTGCTACAATTACCGCCGTTCCTAAAGGTGATCACATTGTTAATGAAATTAAAGTGCTTGAGCAAAAAGGCACTGTGATGAATTTAAGTTATAAATATAAAGGGACTGCTGTTGTAGGTAATGCAGCTAAAGATACTTATGATATCATCATGCCAATTAATCCTTCAACTATATACAAGACAAGTATGGTGGGAAATGTGAATCCTTGTACCGATGCACATTATCAATCAGAAGGTGATTTTTGGTACTTTTGGAACCCCGATAATAGTGGCTGTAAGCTGGTTAAAGATAAAGATTATTTTGTAATCAAAGCTAAGTTAACTAGGATAGTAAATACAAAAATTTCATACCCTGAGTATCAAAACTTACCAGATTCAAAAGGTAATATTAATGTTCATGTTCTTTTTGGTATGGATGATGTAGACAATGAAAAAAACCCTCTCCTAAGTAAAGACATAAACTCATTAAACTATAAACGTTTTCGTTCTTATCTTCTTCGAAAAGGTTATACATCAACAGTTTGGAGTGATGATCAAATTCGATCAATTGCGAAAACACAGAATGATGTTTCACTTCCTTATGTAGAAACGATTCAAAAAGATAAAATGATTTATCGTTTCTTTTTTGGTCCAACTGGAATTGATGAAAATAGCCAGGCCTTTCACTGGTTTTATAAAGATGCAATTGAAAATTCTTCGGTAATGCTTTATGGAGGTCATTCTGGATTAGGTGGGCATCTGGATTTAGATTCTATAGAAGAAGACTTAGGTGTAAAAATTAATTTTAATACTAAAAAATATCAAATATTTTTCTTCGATAGTTGTACATCATATAGATATTATAACAGTATATTTCGATCGCAAGAAAACAGCTAAAGATCCAAATGGAACTAAAAAATTAGACATTTTTACTAATGGATTATCAACTTATTTTGATACAATGCAAATCTCTAATGCGGCACTTGCAATGGCGCTAGAAACTTCTCTTCAATATGCAATCTCTGGAACTGGACTTGTTAGTTATCAAACATTAGCAAAACAAATAGACTCCGATAATTTATTCGGAATAAATGGTGATGAAGATAATGAAGCTCCTACATCAATTAAATAATTTTTTTTGCATATTGTTTGTCTTTCTAATTGTCTCAGCAACATCATTTGCTGAGACAAAATGGGAAGTAGCTATCGTCTTTCTTGACAAGGGCCCAGATGTTGCTGCAAACATTAAAGAAATACAATCCCTAGAAAAAAATCCTAATCTTGCGATAAATATTTTCACGCGAGCTATTGAAGAGTTACCACTCTTTCTTGAACAAACCTTTAAGGATCAAGACTCTAAAAAATCACTTATTATATATTCCCATGGCAGAGGTCTTGAAGGACTAGAAAGTATAAATACATTAGAATTAAAAGACATGATATCAGCTCATACTCCTCATCTCGATATCTTGTGGTTTGATGCGTGCTTTATGGCCAATATAGAATTTCTTTATGAGCTTAAAGATTTGAGCTCATTTACGATTGCATCTGAGGATGCGGAGTTTAGTTCAGGTATGCCATTTCAATCTCTCAATCAATTACCCTTAATGAGTACAGCTTCTTCAGCTTCACTAATGTTAGCACGTGATTTTATTGAATCGTATTCTTACGTAAAAAATGGAAGTCAACGAAATTATGTCAGTGAGAGCTCTTCGACTATTACTGTCTTTGACAATAGTAAATGGGATCTCTTAGTAACTAATTTAAACTTAATTGCAAAAAAAATGAAAGAGCTCTCTCTCAATTTCACATATTTATTAAAATATTTCACGATGGAAAATCAAGAATTAGTAGATTTGGGACATTTACTTATTTCGATGAGGGCCAGTACAAAAGATCATAATTTTGATAAATTATTAACATCAACCATCAGACTTCTCAATATTCAATCTATTAGAAAACTTAAAACAAATCCTCGAATAAAAATTATAAATCCTGATACAACTTCAATAATGGTATTTGGTTTTAATAATTGGGCCATTGGAAATCAAGCAGATTTTTTAAATAATTCCGTATTAACTCAAATCGTCCATTATGATAATTTTATACTAGGACCTAAGCAAGTATCTTGGCCTTATAAAAAAGTTTCTACCAAGACCACTACAATTACTCCATTTGCTCCTAATCTAAATATTTTTAATTATTATTTCCTTAATAAAAGTGGGACAAAATTATTGTCAAATTCCGAAACTGTTTATCGTACAAGTGATATTGTGGAAATAGAACGAGAGAATATTAACTCTCCCCTTTTATATTCTGCTTATACACAAGAAATTGGAAAAAATGCTGAAAGATACACTGGGCTGTCCATTACACTTCCTAAAACTATTCCAACTCTAGACTATTATCAATTAAATTTTAACCAACTTGTACATTGGTTGAATTTATAAGTTCAATTAGTGTAATTTCCGAGGGAACACCCATTCTATTAGGTGGCCCCCAATAACCTGTTCCTCTATTTACATAAACCCATAATTTTTTATATTTATAGAGGCCTTTTACAAATGGTTGAAATAAATAAATCAAAAGACTACTTGGAAAAAATTGACCAGCGTGACTATGACCAGATAATTGTAAATTAAATCCTGCCAATTCAGCCGCGTAAGCACTCTTTGGCTGGTGAGCAAGTAAAATTTTAATCAAGTTATCTTGTGCTCCATACATTGCTTGTGCTGGGCTAGATTTATATTGAGGACTAATTTTTTCTGCAGAGTAATCATGAACACCAGCTATTATAAATTTAGTTTGATTTTTTTTCAGAATAATATGAGAATTTAGAAGTGGAATTGCTCCTAGCTCACGAAACTCCTTTACCCAATCTTCTACATTCCAATAATATTCATGATTCCCTGGCACATAATATACACCAAGCAAGGCACTTAAATTTTTAAAATAATTTATTTCATCTTTTAACTGATAAACAGAACCATCAATAAAATCACCTGTCAGTACGACTATATCGGCTTTCAGTTCATTGGTTGTATCTACAATTTTTTTTACAAATTCTGATTTAATTGTTTGACCGACATGAACATCACTTAATTGAACAATTTTTAATCCAACTAAATCAGGAGGTAGATTATCAAGTGGAACTTTTATTTTCACAATCTCGGGTTCTTTCATAGCGGTAAAATATCCAATAGCTGAAATCACTCCACTTAATCCCAAGGCAAAATAGGCAAAAGAGGATTTTAATAAAACTCGGCTTCCTTCATTTGCTACCGACACATTGATAAGAGTTTCTATACCTAGCTGACTGATAAAAACAAACCCAAAAAGTACAAAATAAAACCCCATTAAAAAATAAGATATAAATTGTATATTGTCGTATAATCGATTTTTATAATTTATGGGATAAATTCTATAAATTATTGGGGCAATAAAAATGGAAGAAATTAAAATAAAATGTGTTAACCAGAAGATGAATCTAAACTCATCAAATAATGCTATAGATTGAACGAGGTAAACACCTATGAATACCCCGATCAAAATAATTAATACTAAAAAAATTAAAGCAAATAATCGCATTTCGAAATTATTTTTTCATTGGACAAGTATTAATCCCTAATAATGTATAAAGTGGACAAAAACCAATCGCTCCAGTTAGTAATGGCACGAGACCAACATATCCCCACGGTGTTTTAGGTCCAATGAACGCTATTGATAATAGCCCTAGCCCCATAACAACTCTTGCGATTCGGTCAATGTTTCCAGCATTTGCTTTCATAATTACTCCTTTAAATGTGATTTTAAATTCTCACTAAAGAATAAGTGTTTGCTTACAAAAATAACATCAAATAAGTTGGATTTTTTAACTAGCCGAATAAATCTTTTGAAATATTGAACAATTTATTTTTTGCTAAGTAGTTTTTTATAAAGTTTTTATTTTCTGGTTTATACCAGAAGAAAAAGTTTCTTTGCTTGGTTTTTTCATCAAGATGAACGGCAGTAAACACTTCTTTTCCTGTATATGGATGATATCCTGAATAGTAAATCTCAGTTGCTAGTGTCATCGGAGTGGGGGTAAAATCTTGAACTTGCTCTAATCTATAACCCATTTTTTTGGTTTTAATGGCCAACTGGGCCATATCTTCGGCGGTGCACCCTGGATGAGATGAAATAAAATAAGGAATAATTTCTTGCTTTATATTTTTTCGCTTACTTATTTCTTCAAATTTCTTTTTAAAAATTTCAAAATAATGAAAACTAGGTTTTCTCATTAACTTTAAGACATGATCTTCAGTGTGCTCCGGAGCAACCTTTAATCGACCAGAAACATGATAAGTAATTAACTGTTCGACGTAATCATGATCCTTTTTTTTATGTTTAGAGTTTTCATCAAACATTAAATCATAACGTAATCCTGAACTGACGAATGCCTTTTTAACTTTCGGCATGGCCGATATTTCTTTATATAAATCAGTCATTTTTTGGGGATCTGTATTTAAGTTAGAACAAATTTTAGGAAATACACATGATGGTGCTGCACATCTGTCACAAATACTCTGCACGATGCCTTTCATTTGATACATATTAGCAGACGGTCCACCAATATCACTTAAGTATCCTTTAAAATCATCCATCTTTGCTACTAACGCCACTTCCTTTAAAATAGATTCTTTTGATCGACTCGCAATCATTTTTCCTTGATGAGCTGAAATCGTACAAAAACTACAACCACCAAAGCAGCCTCTATGAGTGTTAATTGAAAATTTTATCATTTCAAATGCAGAAATTGTTCCCCTGCCTTTATATTTGGGGTGAGGCAATCTTGTATAGGGCAAATCAAAAGAGGCATCTATTTCTTTCTCCGTCATCGTGGGGAAAGGCGGATTAATAATTAAGACTTTGTCCTCTACTGATTGAAGAAGTCGAACTCCATTTTGGCGATTAGATTCTACTTCAATTCGTCTAAAATTTCTTGAATACAATCGCTTGTCTTTTAAGCATATCTCATGTGAAGTTAATTTAAATATTTTCCAGTCACTGGTAGGAACATCTTGCTTTTTATCAATCAAAAAAGCAGTTTGTGGTATATCTTTTAATTCATTTATACTTTTACCTTTTTTAAGCTCCCTCACAATTTCTCGTAGTGGTTGTTCACCCATTCCATAGACAAGTAAGTCAGCACCAGAACTTGTCAAAATATTGGGAAGTAATTGATCAGACCAATAATCATAATGAGTTACTCTTCGCAATGAAGCTTCAATTCCTCCTAATAAAATAGGAGTATCAGGATATAATTCTTTAAGGATTTTTGTATAAACAGTTGTGGCATAGTCAGGTCTAAAATCAGTACTGCCTCCTGGTGTATAAGCATCATCCGAGCGTAATCTTTTCGCAGCAGTATACTTATTAATCATGGAATCCATATTTCCAGATGTAACTCCAAAAAAATATTTAGGTGCTCCAAATTTTTTAAAATCTCTGAGGTCATCTCGCCAATTTGGTTGTGCAATAATTGCGACTCTTAAGCCCATCGCTTGCATCAATCTTCCCATAACTGCTGTTCCAAACGCCGGGTGATCTACGTATGCATCACCACTTACAAGGATTACATCAATTTCTTTCCAGTTGCGTTTCTGAGCTTCTTTGGCGGTGGTAGGAAGCCACGCTGTAATTGGTATTTCATCATTCATGTGCGGACTATACTCTATATGATTTTAAATAGGTAAATTTTATATAAGCACTATCATTTTTACACAATTCCCATATAATCTTAAAATGATCAAAAAAATATTTTATTTTTTTATTCTAACCATAACCTCTTTTGCATACGCAAATGAATTAAAACCATTTGTAACTGATTACTGCACAATGTTTGTAGATGGTACTAGCAGCAGACCAACTCTTTGGAGAGATTGCTGTATTGAGCATGATATTCGCTATTGGTTTGGTGGAACTAGCGCAAACAAAGACAAAGCAGATATTGAATTAAAATCTTGCGTAAAACATGTCGCGGGATTAACTTGGGCAAATTTAATATATGTTGGCGTAAGAGCTGGCCATTATTCTCCGATAAAAGGCAAATATAAATGGAGTTGGGGCTGGGAAAATAAGCGCAATAATGCTGAAGAAATATCAGATCAAGAAAAGTCATATATTAAAGAAGAACTTCGAAGACTTCCATATTCTCCTGAAATGATCGAACAATTTATTCAAAAAAATTTTTAAATCTGATTTAAATCATTTCAAGATTTTTACCCCAGCGTAATATAAAAGATATTCGACTAGGAGTAATTTATGACTGAAGTAAGATCACTAATGACGAAAAAAGTAATCACAGTTCAAGCAACATTTCCAATAGAGCAGGCCTACAAATTAATGGAGAATCATGGGATTAGGCATCTTCCTGTCATCGATCAAGCAGGTCAATTAGTGGGGATGATTAGTGATCGAGATATTCAAAGAGCTATCAGTGTTAGCTTAGTTAATGAAATTGATAAGGAATTTATTTTTAATCCACACCATATTGTAGAAGATTTTATGAATTGGCCGGTTCAAACGATAGATGAAAAAATGGAAATTAGCGATTGCGCTAAAATGATGATTGATGAAAAAGTATCTGCTTTAATTGTGACTGCACCAAATATTTATATGCGAGGAATAATTACGACAGAAGATATTCTTCAATACTTGATTGAATTAATCGGCTCATCAGAAACAATAAAGCAATATCCGCTTAGAGACGTTTTTTGGAGAAATCCTGAATAAAAGAAGTTATAATTTTCGTAACAGAACACTCATGTTACGGAGACGATGTGATAAAATTTGAAGAATGGCAATGGTCAGATAAAATGACCACTGGAAACGATGCTCTAGATCATAGGCATAAATCATTGCTCAATATTGTGAATGATATTGTTGGCTCTTATAATTCGAGTGATGGCGAGCCCAGTTCACTTTTAATTGAAGTTCCCCTTGATGAATTATTTAAATTTGCAGCTCATCATTTTGCGGATGAAGAATTAGTCATGAAAAATTACCATTATCCAGAGTTGAATAATCATCATGAATTTCATGTAAAATTTGTTATCACGCTTATTAATATAAAAATGCGTTTTGATAAAGACGAAAATATTGCAAAAGAATTATTAGAATTTCTTTTTATGTGGAGAGAACAACATATTCAAACCCACGACAAAGCCGCGATGCTTGTTTGTCGATAGTTTCTTGCAGCCTACATATTTAAGGCCCTATTATCAGTTGCTGATAAACAAGCTTCTTTAAATGCTTCAGAATAAGTCGGATGAGCATGACTTATTCGAGCAATATCTTCAGCGCTAGCACGATATTCCATTGCCACTACGGCCTCTGCAATCATGTCAGCAACTCGTGGACCAATCATGTGGACGCCCAAAATTTCATCAGTTTTCTTGTCAGCAAGTACCTTAACAAAGCCATCTGCTTCATTAGAGGCCCTCGCTCTACCCGATGCTTTAAACGGAAATGAACCTACTTTATATTCTTTACCTTCTTTTTTTAATTGTTCTTCTGATAAACCAACACTGGAAACTTCAGGCCATGTATAAACAACTCCTGGAATTAAATTATAATCAATATGAGGTTTCTGCCCACAGATAACTTCTGCGACAAAAACACCTTCTTCTTCAGCTTTGTGAGCGAGCATTGCGCCTTTGACAACATCCCCTAATGCATAAATATGTGGGACATTAGTTTGTAAATAATTGTTTGTTTCAATTCTTCCACGATCATCAAGCTTAACGCCGGCATTCTCAAGCAAAAGCCCGTCAGTATAAGGTCTTCTTCCAACGGCAACTAAGCAATAATCACCTTCGATTTCAATAATTTTTTCTGAGCTTTTATCTTTGGCCTTTACTTTTACTAAGTTTCCAATGGATTCAACTGCAGTCACTCCATGCCCCAAAAGAAACTTAACTCCATCTTTGACAAATAGTTTATGTAAATTTTTACCTAATTCAGCATCCATCATAGCAATAATAGAATCAGCATATTCAATCACAGTAACTTCACTCCCAAGTCTTTTAAAAACAGAAGTTAGTTCTAGTCCAATGACCCCTCCACCAATTACAATTAATTTTTTAGGTACTTCTTTTAAGGACAAGGCTTCTGTACTAGTAATAATTCTTTTTTTATCAATAACAACACCTGGGAGTGAAGTTGGTTTTGATCCTGTGGCGATTACTATTTTTTTACCGGTAATTGTTTCATCACCTTTAGTGTTTTTAATAAGAATGGTATTTGCATCAGTAAAGGTTCCAAGCCCATTAAAAACTGTAATTTTATTCTTCTTCATTAAAAAAGAAATGCCTGCAGAAACATCAGTCACAACTTTTTGAACTCGTGCACTCATTTTTAAGAAATCAAAACTTGCATCTTTTACATGAATTCCATGTTCAGAAAAAGAATGTGTTAATTCGTGATACTTTTCAGAAGAATCTAACCATGCTTTGGAAGGTATACAGCCAACATTTAAACATGTTCCCCCCAATGTATTATACTTTTCAATAATGGCCGTTTTTAAACCTAATTGTGCACATCGAACTGCACATATATAACCACCGGGCCCAGATCCAATTATAACGACATCAAATTCTTTCATTAATTATTCCTTTTCCTATATATCTAAAAGTAATCTTGAAGGATCCTCTATTAATTCTTTAACTTTTTTAAGAAAACTTACAGATTCACGTCCATCAATGATTCGATGGTCGTATGAAAGTGCTAAGTACATAATTGGACGAATGACAACTTGGCCATTAATGGCCACTGGTCTTTCAACGATATTATGCATTCCCAAAATAGCAGATTGAGGAATATTTAAAATTGGAGTTGAAAGCATAGATCCAAAAACTCCTCCATTAGTAATAGAGAAAGTTCCACCAGACATTTCATCCATTGAAATTTTTCCGTCTCTCGCTTTAGTAGCAAGACCTAAAATTTCCTTTTCTATCTGAGCAAGTGAAAGCGTTTCTGCATTTCTCACAACTGGAACCACTAGCCCCTTTGGAGTTGAAACAGCGATCCCCATATCAACATAATTATGAAAAATAATTTCATCACCATTTATTTGGGCATTAACAGATGGAAAATCTTTAATCGCCACTGCACATGCCTTTGTAAAAAAGGACATAAATCCTAATCCTACGCCATGTTTTTCTTTAAATGTGTCTTTATATTTTTTTCTTAGCTCCATAAGTGCAAACATATCTACTTCATTAAATGTTGTTAACATCGCTGTGGTGTTTTTAGCTTCTACCAATTTACTGGCAATTGTTTTTCTTAGGCGAGTCATTTTTTCATTTCGTTTTTGACGATTGCCATTACTAGTGGCAATTTTAGTAACCTCAACTGCTTCAGCTTTGGCGTTAACTGCATCTTCTTTAGTAATGCGGCCATCTTTTCCGGTCCCAGAAACTGCAGCTGCAGATATATTTTTTTCATCGAGAATTTTTTTTGCTGCCGGACTAGGAATTTCAACTTTTTTGTCTGTTTTAGATTCTACTATCACAGGGGCATTTACTGTTTTTTCAATGCTTGGTTGATTGACTGGCTTTGCAGCACTTGTGTCCAACTCTCCAATAATAGCTCCAATTTTTAACTCATCTCCTGCTTTTGCTAATATTTTTAAAATTCCCGAGCTTGGTGCCGGTAATTCCATTGATGCCTTATCTGATTCTATTTCACAGACAGATTCACCTTCATTTACATATTCACCATCTTTTTTCATCCAAGAAGATAATGTAACCTCTGTGACAGATTCTCCAATTACTGGAATTTTCAATTCTAAGCTCATATATATTTCCTTATAATGTGAACGCTTTACTTATTATTTCTGCTTGTTCTTTTTTATGAACATTAGAAAAACCGGTTGCGGGTGAAGAAGATGCTTTCCTACTAATTAATTTAAAACTTCCAAAAATTTCATTAAAGCGTAAAAGATAAGAGTAGTACCCCATGTTTGCGGGTTCTTCTTGCAACCAGACACATTCAGCGCCTTTGTATTTTTCTAAAATCTTTTTAATTTGTATTTGTGGCAATGGATGTAATTGTTCAAGTCTTACAATTGCAATTTCATCGCGTTTATCAGCTACTTTTTTATCATTGAGATCATAATAAATTTTACCGGTACAAAATATTAGTCTTTTTACTTTTTTATTCGTATGACTATCATCAATTAATTCTTGAAATTTGCCTGAGATAAATTCTTCTTGTGTCGATATACAACGCGTATCTCTGAGAAGTGATTTTGGTGTCATCACAATTGCAGGTTTTCTAAATTTCCATTTTACTTGTCTTCTCAGTAAATGAAACATATTGGCCGGTGTTGTACAATTTGCAACTACCATATTGTCATCAGCTGACATTTGCAAATAACGTTCAGGTCGCGCACTAGAATGCTCTGGCCCTGCTCCTTCGTAACCATGGGGAAGAAGCATCACTATTCCATTCATTCGCTGCCATTTTACTTCAGCGGCAGTAATATATTGATCGATAACGATTTGTGCACCATTAGAAAAATCTCCAAATTGGGCTTCCCAAACATTGAGAGAATTAGGTGTGGCCCAAGCATATCCAAATTCAAATCCTAAAACTGCATATTCAGACAATAGAGAATTATAGATTGAGACTTGTCCTTGTTTTTTTGAAATATTATTAATTCCACAATATGATTTATTTGTTATTTCATCAAAAATTTTAGCATGTCGATGAGAAAAAGTTCCTCGAATAACGTCCTGACCTGAAAATCGAACAGGATGTCCTTCTTCTGCCAAAGTACCGTAGGCCAATAATTCCGCATGGGCCCAATCTAATTTATCGCTTTCAAATACAGCTTTTCTATCTTCTAAAACTTTTTGTGTTTTTTTAATTAATTGCATCCCTTCTGGAATCGAATTCATCGCTGTAGAAACTTTTTCAAGTAATGTTTTAGTCACACCAGTTTCAGGAGATTCATCGAAAGATGTAGGAGTTGAATAATAAATTCCTTCCCAATCTTTATGCGGCCCTCTGATTTTGACTGGGATTTCTTTCTGTCGAACATTATTAAATCGATCTGATAAAAGTAATTTATATTCTTCAATCATGTCAGTTGCAAGCTTTGCTTCAATTTTTCCCAAACTCAATAATTTTTCTAAATAAAGTTCTCTTGGATTTTTATGTTTTGTAATCAGACCATAAAGATGTGGTTGGGTGTATCGAGGCTCATCCCCTTCGTTGTGACCATGTTTACGGTAGCAAACCATATCAATAAATATATCTTCATTAAATTTTTGCCTAAAGCGAATTGCTAGTTCCACTGCATAGACGACAGCTTCGGGATCGTCACCATTAACTTGAAAAATTGGAGCTTCAACCGTTTTAGCAATCGAGACACAATAGTGAGATGATCGAGCATCTGCAAAATCTGTCGTAAATCCAATTTGATTATTAATAACAAAGTGAATTGCCCCGCCGACAGCATAACCTTCAAGCTTACTCATCTGAAGTGCTTCGTAAATAATCCCTTGTCCAGCTACAGCAGCATCACCATGAATAATGATAGGAATTACTTTTGATTTATCAGAAGCATAATGTTGATCAAGAAGTGCTCGACAATATCCCAAAACTATAGGGCCTACAGTCTCTAAGTGTGACGGGTTAGGTAATAATTTTACATATATTTCTTTATTAGATAAAGTTTTCTGAGTAGCTGTGTATCCCATATGATATTTTACATCACCAGAATGTCCTTGCTGTTCTTCAATCGACCCACCCTCAAATTCAGTAAAAATATATTCATAAGTTTTTCCAACAGTATTTGCTAAAACATTTAAACGACCTCTGTGTGCCATTCCGATGACAAATTCGTGTGCTCCTAGTTCAGCACCTGCATTAAAAATGGCATCAAGTGCAGGTATCGTTGTTTCGCCACCTTCGAGTGAAAATCTTTTTTGACCAACATATTTAGTTTGAAGAAAATTTTCAAATACATTTGCTTCATTTAATTTTTTTAAAATTCTTTGTTTTTTTTCTAAAGGTAAATCTATATTTAATGCTGTTGTTTCGATCTGAGCTCGAATCCATCTTCGAATTTCAGTATTGTGAGAGTGCATATACTGGAAACCAATTTTTCCACAATATATTAATTTTAGATGATTAATTATATTTTCAAGTGTGGTCTCGCCTAAACCAACAAACTCGCCAGAATAAAAAGATGTTTTAAGATCTTCTTCACTTAAGCTATATTCTTTCAGACCTATCTGCGCTTGACGATCTAAGCGTGGGCGAATTGGATTAGTATCAGCAAGTAAATGCCCACGGGATCTAAATGATTGAATAAGTCTAAAAACACAAAATTCTTTTTTTAATTTTTCATCGCTTATACCACTCACATCAACATTGGCAGAAAACTCAAATCCTTGAAAAAACTTTTGCCATGATTCATCGATTTCAGATGGATTGTTTTTAAAATTTTCATAAAGCGAATCAATATAAGTAATATCAGAGCTAGACAGATGAGCGAAATCAATATTTTTGGACATACCAAACCTTTTTAGAAAAAATTACCAATGAAGATAATCAACTATTGTTAAAACGTAATATAAATCAATAATATCAAATTTTTAAGTATTTTCTTATAGGGAAAGAAATGTCTTGTAGCCTAAAGACAACACTTTTTATGTTTTTTACCAGATCCACAAGGACAAGGATCATTTCGACCAACTTTTTCCGAGGTTCTCTGAACTGTATTGTTTTTTAAAACACCATCCATAAAAAACCATTCGCCGTTCTCTTTTTTAAATGTACTTAGTTCATGATGGACTTGTTCCTCGTCTTTTAAGACAAATTTACATCTAAACTCTACCGTTCCTTCGTTGTCAGACTCTTTTCCTTTGTTAGTTGAAATTATATCTAGACCGATCCATTTTGATTCCATGGCCCAAGTTCTAACCCCTTCTTGATCCAATTCATTACTAGTAGATGAGTGGTGAGTTTTAAAAATAAAATCAAATTCATGGTAAACAAATGCCGAATATCTAGCACGCATAAGTGCTTCTGCGGTAGCAGGCTTCACTTTTCCGGTAATATAAGGTTGGCAACAATCACTGTATTCCTTTTTACTTCCACATGCACAAGCGGCCATTAAAAACTCCTTAAAAATTAAAATCTGAATAATAAATCTGTAAAATGTGTAGTTGACTCATCAAAATGTATTTTACTCTCAAGCATTCTACTCGAAATAAATGTAAAATGGGGTGCAATTAATTTATAATATTTTTCTTTTTTGCGATGAATAGCATACTTATCTTCAAACTCGACTTCATTGATCTGTCTTTTTAGTTCCTCGTCAGTAGGAACTGAAAAATATAAATATCTCACTCTTTTTGCTAAAACAGGCATGATGATCTTAATTTCGTCATCTGAGAGGTATTGAAAAACAGAAGTACAGAGTCCTAAGTCAAATATTTTATCTACTTTGGTATCCTTTTTCTGTGACCAAGTAACCAGATCAATATTGTCCAATATCAACTTGGTACTATCATTTGGAGCAATTCCTCTCTTTACAACTTCTTGATAAGGAAATTGTGAAGGTTCTATCCCATAAGCTCGATATGGATTGAAAGTTTTTAAGACCTCTTGGAATAAAAAACCTAAACCGAATCCTAAATCAATGACACTTTCGATTTCTAAATATTCTAAATTAAATAATGCTTGAATATACAAGGCGTGTTCTTTTGCGTTTACAATATTATCCATTTCTTCTGGAGTAGCGTAATTAACGTCCCAATATTCTTTTGAAAATCCGACTTTCCCTGATTGCTTTTTCATATTTGAATTGTATCGCTTTCTATAATCACTTACAATACTTGTATGCAAAATTGGACTTCAAAAAACTACCATAAAAATGACAAAATCTATCGAGGTTGCTTAAACTACTTTCGAAATGAAACATTATATGCTGAAGAAAACTTTGATGTTTATCGTGACAGAAAAGAACAAACTTTTCACTATATTTCAGAATGTAGCGTAAGGGTATCGACAGGTGAAACATTAAATATTCATGTTGAGTTTATTATCAATAAGGAATCTGTACCTCTCTACGTGTATATTGAAAAAATAATGGGAAAAGAGTTCTCTCGCGAAACCTATGACTTTAATATCAAAAGAAGCATAATAAGTTACACTTTTAAAAGTTCACAAACAGAAGAACACACAGAAGAAATCATGACTCCTCCCCGCTTTCATGTCGCTACGCCTACAGCTTTAACTTCTATGATCTTTATACGCACGAAAAAATTTGATGCCAGCGGAAAAAATGTTTATACAATATTAGTCAGCACTAATAATTGGGAATTTACGGCCTCACCAAAATTTACAAACCCAATTGTAGAAAGAATCGGACTGGCCAACGAAAAAATCACCATTGATGGTCAAAACGTACTAGCAACTCCATATCGAATGTTTGACGAAGAAACAGATTTTAAAACTGCAAAAGATCCCATCTACATCAAAATTCATATAAGCCCACACGGAGGTATTCCCTATACCATTCGTACTGACGATGGCACAAAAATTCAAATTAAGTATTTAAATGATCTGAGTGAGAAAGAATAAAGTCTTGAATTTCTACCATCGCTTTTTCCAATGGTGCTCTTTCCAACGAATATGGTGCCATTAATTTAACCATTGTTTCCATGGTTTTACCTTTCCAACCTTTTATTCGATTATCAACAATGACAATGCCGCCAAAATCATTTTCGGTTCGAAGCAATCGTCCCAATTTTTGATGTAAAGACCTTGTTCTATGTGACAAGTAATAATCAGTAAATTCATTTCCTAAATGTGATTCATAATAATCTCTTCGTTCTTTTATGACTAAATCCATGCGGAGATCTGGTATTTTATCTATAAAAATAAACTGCAGAGCATCTCCTGGAATATCAATTCCTTCACCAAAGGATTCCATACCCAATAAGATACCGCTTGATGAACGTTTAAAATCTTCGACGACATTTGTCCCCATTCCTTGAATAAAAAGAGGGATTTGACCTTCAAATTTTTTTAATAGAATTTCACGGGCTATTTCAAATCTTGATTTTGCAGAAAACAAATAAAGACTTCTGCCATTTAATTTACGAACTAGGGGAATTGTTTTTTCAATACAATGTGGAACAAAATTATTGTCATAAAGTGAAGGAACGTCATCACATAAAAACACTTTTGTTTTATTGTGGTAGTCATAGACAGAAGGTAAATAAAATCCCCCCTTAAATCTCCTATCCGATTCTAAATAAGAATAACCGGTTGCCCACTCTATTCCTTTGGTTCCAGTATCACCATTCCCGTTGGCCAGAGTTGCAGAAGTAAAGACGACTGATGAAGAAAGTGCTAGTAATTCTTGATGGACAATTTCACCAACATTTATAGGTGAGGCCATAAAGAGAAATCCATCCTTTTCTAAAAATTTCATTGAGCGAGCATAAGTATCATTTGGGGTTAATAATTTTAAAAAAGCATTTTCATAATCTTGGAGCTGAGAATAAAAAGATTCAAAACGGGTAAAAGCGATGATTTCATTTTCAGTTTTTAAATTTTTAATATCAAATCTGCTGGCATGAGGTCCCAATGCCTTCACCAAGGTCTGAAAAACAAAATGCATACTTTCTAAATGATTTAAAATTGTAATTGCACTATTATCTCGATTAATCTCTCTATTAATCATCGGTAATTCATTCCAAAATATTTCGGTATATCTAGGCATTTTTTTAAAATACAAACTAATTAAATCGGATAATGGGACAATATGATCTTGAAGTATCTGGTGTGCTTTGAGTGTTTCTTCTCGTAGCTCTTTTATAATATTACTTGAATCTCCTTGATGTAATTCAGTTTGTGCCAGAAGATAAAAAAGTGAACCAACACCTTGAGCATGTTGAAGGGCCGATATAAAGCTAGTAAGTGAGATTTGATCGATCTCTAATGAAAAAGCTTGGGTTGATTCATCCTCAATCCGATGTGCTTCATCTACAATTACATAGGCAGGTCTCGGTATCCCCTTTGGCCATGAAAACATAAGTGAGTGATTGCCAATTATAATATTCGCATCTTTTGCAGCTCTTAATCCGGATATATAACTACAATTATTTTTAAAAGGACAACTCATTCCTGAGCAAGACCTAAAATCTACTGCAATTTCTTTTGATTTTTTTTCTATTTCTGGAATTTTCTTTTTCAGAACAAAAGGTAGCTCATCTCTAATAATTTTTTTCTCACTTATATTTCGATTATTATGAAAAAAGATTGTCTCATAATAAAGTGACGTAAATTGGGTATTAAAGTCATCAGTAGTTTTAAATAAAGTCTTTTCATTTTCTTCTTGTCTAAATAAAAGCTCACATAAATGGTTACTAGATCCTACCAATAATTTAATTTTAATTTCATCTTCATTTAGCCCCAGAAACTCTCTAACTGCTGGTACATCTTTTAAAAATGCTTGATGCTGCAAAGTTTTTGTTCCGGTTGAAATAAGGACAGTCTTTTTTTCTTCCAGTGCAAATAAGACAGATGGAATAAGATACCCAAAAGTTTTTCCTGTTCCTGTTGGTGCTTGGATTAATGAGTGAATTCTATTCTTAAAAGATTGACCAACTCTTGTGGCCATTGAGATTTGTGAATCTCTTTTTTTATACCCCTTAAACATGGTTTGAATAATTTTTTCTTCGTTGAAAATTTTTTTAATATTGTCGCCACTAAACTCAAGACTAAAGTTATTCTTGAGTTTGACAATAGGTTTATCTTCTGGAAAGCGTATTGGCCAAATTTTATCTTTAGCAGCATCAACTGATGTTTTCAAATCAAAATCTATAGATTTTGCAAGTTCATTAATTTCAACGAGAGATAAATCTAGAAAATTCATTATCCAAAATGTTTTTAATTGTTGTTGCAACATTTGAAGTTTAATAAATTGATATAAGGCCTGGTCTTCTTTGGTAACAGCTGCTGCAACTAAAACGACTTTAAGTAAATCTATAGAATCTTCATATCCTCTATGTGCTTCAGTTTCACGAATACCCCAATCTTGAATAAAATGTTCTAACTTTAGTGATGAATATTCGGGAAATAAAAGTCCTAAAAAATAAAGTGAATCACAAAACTCTTCTCTAAGATTACCATCATCGATTTTATCAAAATATTTTTTTAGGAATCCTGCTTCAAAGTCAGAATTATGTGCTAATAACTTAACCCCATACAGGTCTAAAAGATGATTTTCAACTTCTGTCCATGCTGGTGCATGAACTAACATTTTGGGAGTTATTCCAGTTAATTTTTGAATAAATGAGGAAAGTTCACCTTGATATTGAACCAACGAAGAGTATTTTTTTACTAATTTAACACCATCAAATTCGATGTATCCTAAATCAATGACTTGATCGTATGCAGAATCAGCACCAGTTGTTTCAATATCAATGACGGCCCATTTTCCGAGTCGATGTTCCATTTTATTTTCCATTTTATTTTCAATTTACTTGTAGAAAAGCTTAATCTCAATTATTGTTTTTTTATTTCTTAGGATTTTATATGACTTCTGCTTATCTTTTTCAAATTCAATCTACTTTAATTTTTTCATTAATGTGCTTAGGTATCCTTAATCGAAAAAATAAACAACGCCATATTCCGATCATGGCCACAGTGATTACTTGGGACATCATACTCATTTTGCAAATTGAGTTGAATCGTAAAGCAGTGGAAAAAGCAATGCAAGCGCTAACTAATCCAATGTTGCTCAATATTCATATTACTATTGCTGTTAGTTGTGTAGTGCTTTATTTTTTCTTGATCTTTACTGGAAGAAAATTATTAAATAATAATTTTAAAGTCAAAAAAACTCACCGAATTTTAGGATGGTCAGCATTTATCCTAAGACTTTTAACACTTATTACAAGTTTTTATGCTGTTAAGCTCTAGACAGAGTTTCAATTTCTTTAATTAATTCTTCAAGATCAAATGGTTTTGCAAAAAACTTTTTTGCTCCCGCTTGGACTGCAGCATCACTACTGATATCGGCTTGCCCAGACACAAAAAAGAAACAAGGTTTTTTGCTCATTTGAGTAACATGAGCAAGAACTGACATACCGTTACCATTAGGCATTTTATAATCTGAAACAACAATATCGACTTCATTTTTTTTCAGCACTTCAATTGCATCATTTCCACAAGAAGCACCAAAGGTATCATAGCCTTGATATTTAAACTCATCTTCAATAAGCTCTAAAATATCTTGCTCGTCATCGATAACAAGTACTGTGATATTTTTTTTTGCTACTGGCATTTTTGTACTCTCTTAATTGTTAAAAAAATTATTGTAAGTGATAAACCTATCGACAACAACTTAAGATATCTAAAGATAAAATAAAGAAAATATGCAAAACCGCGAATAATTGACCTAAGAATTTCACTTTTATAAATCATCAAGGCGTACTTAGGGGCCGTTTTATAATAAAAATTAATAAATGCTCTTCCTGGCGCAGAATTAATTAATACTTGATCTCTGTAGTTTCTGAAATAAGTTATAATGTAATGTTCTTCTCCAAACCCAGCAGTTAAAAGAAAGCAGGCCTGCTTTTTTAATAATTGCTCAATCTCAAGTGGAGTACCTACCTCTGAAGCAGAAAAACTTGTGGCAAATTTATATTTATCTACTAAAAGCGCCGAAAAATAATAAGTTGAATTGTTAATGAGAGGAGAACCATCTGCCAGTTTATTAACCGTAATCTCTCCACTTTGATTGGCAATATTTAGATCTATATATGAACCAGATGTGTACTCACCTGCTGCTAAGCCTGCGGCCGTCGCGACGCCATTAGTATTATAAATTAGCATTTTCTTAAATTCGGCCATCTGTGTACTAACAGATACAGTTAGTATTAAACGGCCATCTCCAACTTTAATTGGAGCTTGAGTAACTTGTAAGTCAGTGTTGGTATAAATACGATTGCTCATCTGAGCTTCAAAGTAAACTCCACCAGCATGTGTAGTGGTAGGCAAAGCCGGGTCTGAAATAGCAATCAAAGAAGCTGATTGAAAAAAGTACAAAATAAATTTTTGGTTTGAAATATTTGTAGTAGCTGTTGAAATCAAACCTAGACAGCTCGAGGTTTCAAATTGATCACATATCGATTGGGGAGAAAGTGGAAAATAGGTTGTTAAATTAGTTGTTCCTACTGGAAACTTATTAACTGAATATTGTGCAATAACTCTAAAGGAGGCATCGGCTAGTTTTACAGCTGCGTACAAGTAAGTCTCATTGGTTGTATTAGTAACTACCAATGGATAATTAATATACTTAGAATAATCTCGACCACTAACAGGGAATGCAATACTAAAAAGCTGGGTTATATTTTCAGTAAAATACAAAGAAAAGTATTTTTCCTGATTTACGGCAACATTACTTTTCATTGGGATATAAACTTTAGCTGCATTTGCCTCGGTAACTCCCCCATCACTGCCAGGTAGATCTGAACCTAAAGTAAAACTAGTTCCAGGTGAAGTTACTCCAGTAACTACCATCGTAGTGGGATTTAAAACTGTTACGGTATCTGCACCGGCTTCAAAGACTTGAAGCAGTAAGATAAAAATGAGAAATCCAAGAAGCTTATTTATCATCTAGAAATTATCACTTTAAATTGATTTAATGGGAAGTATCTTTAATGTATATTTTGCAGTAAATTTTTTTATGGAAAATTTTGTTATTAACATTAACCGAGAAATATTTGACGAAAAAAATGCAAAAATAAGCGTTCTTGACCGTGGTTTTCTTTATGGCGATTCAGTTTATGAAACCACAAGGACCTTTAACCGTAAACCCTTTCAACTCACTCAACATATTGATCGATTATTTTTATCGGCCGAGAAAATCTTCCTTGAGCCCACTTTGAGCAAACAAGAAATCACTAATGAGATTTCAAAAACTATTCAGGCCTCACCTCATTTAAATATTTCCATTAGAATTATTTTATCTCGGGGAACAAATAGCGATTTAGGCCTAGATCCTGAACTTTCAGCTGAAAATAATTTAGTTATTATAACCAAAGAAATTAAAGCAAACCCAAGCTGGTGGTATGAAAAAGGCGTATCCATGATATTCCACCAAAAAACTTCTTCAAATATTGGGGCCCTACCAAAGGCCGGAAATTATATTGAAAATATGTTAGCTTATCGTAACGCAAGGCTGCGAAAAGCATTTGACGCCATCATGATAACTCCGGAAGGATTTGTGGCAGAGGGCACAACTAGCAATATTTGGTTGGTGAAAAATTCAATCATCTACACTCCTCCACTTTCAGTTGGAATACTCGAAGGACTAACTAGAAAAACGCTCCTTGAAATAACTCCAGGCACTATTGAGAAAAAACTCATAGCGCAAGATTTTTTAGATGCCGACGAATGCTTTCTTTCCAGTACAACTCGAGACTTAATTCCTGTTACATCTATCAACAATCATAATATTGGTTCTGGTGTTCCCGGGCCAATCACTCAAAATCTCCTCTCACTTTACCGCGAATACGTCACAAAAGATCGTTGACATTCTTTTTACATCCAAGTATTTATGTTGGACGTCTTTTTATCAAATTTGTTAGGGGAAAGTTTGCATGGCACGAAGTACTACAGGCAGAAGCGTTTTTAAAATTCAAAGAAGTTTAGGTATAGAACTTCCAGGACTAGGTAAAGCTGGTGCAATGGAAAGAAGACCATATGGACCAGGACAACACGGAAACAAAAGAAAAAAAGTTTCTGATCTAGCTGTTCGTATGAAAGAAAAACAAAAATTAAGATACCATTACGGAATCCGTGAAGGTCAATTAGTTAATTATGTTAAAAAAGCTAAAAAAGATAAATCACGAGCATGGATGGATACTCTTTTAATCACTCTTGAACGTAGACTTTCAAACGTAGTTTTTAGACTTAATTGGGCACCATCTATGTTAGCTGCTAACCAAATGGTTTCACACGGTCACGTACTTGTTAATGGTAAAAAAGTAAACGTTGCTGGATATACAATTGATAAAGGTGACATTCTTACTTTAACAGAAAGAGGATTTGGATCTCTTAATTATGGACAAGCTCAAGCGACTCCAAGACTTCCTTCAATCCCAGCTTGTTATACAATTGAAGCAAAAACTGCAAAAGTTGTAGACCTACCACTTCCTAGCGATATTCCTTTTGAATATGCTGGCCAGTTAATAACAGAATATTATTGGAAAATTAAACCATAGTAAAAAAAAAGGGCCAAAGAAATTTGGCCCTTTTTTTTGTCGAAAACTAAATTCTATTATCTTTTTTCTTATTTTTAATTATAATTTCAAGCGTGAGTAAATTAATTTCAGAATTCATCACAGCTGGCTCTTTCCAAAGATTTGGACATAAAATCTTTATTCGCAACGAAACTAGCCATACTCAATTTATAAAATCTGAGCTTATTACAATTAAAGAATTAAAAGAAAATGGAATCATCATTGAAATACCAATCAATATTTGCCAAAAAGGACACAACCTTACAGTTTTCTTCCTGAAGCAAGATACTATCCCAAAAATAAAGCTACCCGATTCTGGACATTATAGAGAAGCTATTATGCAAGTAATGGCAAAAGTTGAAAATATTGAAATGCATCCAACTGATAAGCTCTTAGTGAATCTAGATATGAATTTCACTCAAAATGATGTTCAGCTTTGGAAAAAAATAATTCAACAATATGCTGATAAACAAGAAGAAATTGATAAAATGCTGACTGATCAACTCAATACTCGAGTGAAAAGATGAGTCTCTATTTTGACCCCAAGGATAAAAAGAATAAAATTTACATAGATTATTTTGAAAATAAATCATGGCTAGTTATTGAAAATTCAACCAGCGCTCGAAGTTCAATAAAAAAGACTCTTACTCAAATTGGAGCAAAAACAGCAAATTTATTAGAAGCTGACAATATAACTGAAGCGGAAAATTTAATCACGACTCAAAAACCTCATTATATTATTGCAAATAAAATGATCCAAGGTACTAGCAGCCTCGATTTGTTTGAAGTACATATTAAAACTTTACCAAATAGACTGAAGGCTGGATTTTTCATTATCACAGAAGCAAACTCATTGGCTGAAGTCGCTTGGGCCCTAGATTACGAGATGGATGGAATCATTTCAATGCCTTTAAACGGCGCAATTATCATTCAGTCAATTATCAAAGGGGTTCAACGAAAACTCGAACCAACAGCTTATTTAAAAAAAATTGAAGATGGTCGCACTAGTTACTTATCTGGTGAACTTGATAAAGCTATAGAACAATTTAAAAGTTCTCTTTTATTAGAAAAAAATGCTTTTGAAGCAATGACTTTTCTTGGACAAATTTATACGGAACAAAATCTATTACCTGAAGCAATTGAAGCTTTCGAAAAATCGCTCCTTCTTAATTCAAGTTATTTTAAAACTCTTAATTTGCTTGGTTTACTATATTATCAACAAAAAGATTATAAGAAATCTTATGATATTAATTTATTAATGGCCGAACATTACCCAACAGCACCTGAGCGCATTCCCGAACTTATTCGCCTTTCTATTATTAATAAAAAATATGAAGATATTTCTAATTATTATAAGATTTTTCAAACAATTAAATCCCCTGCTCCAACAATGCAAAATTCATTATCTGCGGGATTGGCCATTTTAGGAAAATACTTTTCAACTATCAACGATACAGAACGCGGTATTGAGGCCTTAAAAAGTGCTTTTGCTTTTTCGAATGGAAAATATGAAATTTTAAAAAGCATTGTTCACAGTTTTGAATCCTTAAATCGTACTGATGTATTGCTAGAATTATTTGAAAATACAGATTTGAGCTTGTGGCCAAAAGAAGGACAAAGTATTTATTTTCATACTCTTCATTTAAATTCAAGTGATGATCAAAAAGTTATTCAAGAAGGCGAGAAATTATTAAAAAGCAATATACGCGATCCTCAAATGTACCGAGATATTATTTCTAGAAGCATAAAAATGAAAAGGAAAACTGGGTATATTGAAAATATGGTATTAGAAGCCCAAAAACATTATCCTGAACAAGCAAGCGAATTTGATGCTCTCCTAAATTCAATATCAAAGGCGTAAAGCTGTTGAGGAAATATGTTTGAAAGGGTGTTCATCTAAAAAAATAATTTCAATTTTAGGATTAATCAAAATTATTTTATTTTTTTGTATAAGATATTCGCTCTCTGAATAATTTCTAGGAACGACATAGATTTTTGTAATTGCTGATAAAACTTTTTCTGCAGACTTCCAGCCCAGTAAGTCCATAAAAGAATCATCCCCCATTAATAAGTTTTTTTCAGGAATTTTAACCAATGGCAACCAATCACAGGTTGGATTTTTTTCTGAGCTGGCCCAAAATCCAGGATAAACTAAGTAAGATGTTCCTTTTAAATATTCGCTAATTTTTAAATATTCATCATAGGGAAGAAAATCTCTAGACTCTTTCTGTGGATTACGATCCAAAATAATCACTATATTTTTTTCTGGGCAAAGTTGTAAACAAGATAAATGGCCCTGGTGAAATGGAAAAAAACTTCCTCCAAAAAAGGTAATGCTATCTTTAATAGTTTCGTGATCTAGGTTTGAATTGGATAAGGGCATGAATGTAAATTGCTTAGCGATATCTAAACAAGCTTGCTGCTGATGACTTAAGTCCAAGCGGTCCTCACACATAAAAAAGGCCCCAGTTAATGGGGCCCGTTATACTAAAATATTATGTTAACAATAAACTAGCGACATGGCATTTGAGAAATAACAACTCTTTGTACACTAACTGCATTACCAATAAATTGAGCAGAAACTTCAGTTGCAGCTGGTTCAGATAAATTTAATGTTACATTTTTATCTGTTGTACGATCATAAAATCGTTCCCATTGTTGACCAAAAACCGTTTGGTATTGAATAGAACAATTCATGCCACCTGTTGGTATCGGATAACATACTTGAACTGGTGCTTGGTATGTACATGAACTATAAGCTTCATTGATTGCGCCATTGCTTGAGCTAGTAACAACAGTTACGTTGATGTCAGCTGCTTGACCAACTTGAGCTGCTGTAAAATTTACAGTTCCATTTTCTGGAAGTTTAGACCCAGAAGGAATAGCAAAGTTAAATCTTTCATCTTTGTCATTATTAATTCTAAGAGCTATTTTTTCAGAACCATTTGGTGATAAATCTGCAGTATAAGTTCCAACTCTAATTAAATGCTTATCTCCACTAAATGCTCTTAATTTAATCTCTTTTGTAACATTTAATTGACCATCAACTCTAGTTTTACATCCAGATACTAAGGCAGCAAGAAGCATAACCGGTAATAGATATTTCATAAAAACCTCCTTAAAATAAAATACTTAGTTCAAATTACTATATCAATAGAGTATGAGCAATATTTCACTATAGAAGTAAGCATTTTACTCTATCTTACTCATCTATAGTGGCAAAATGACACCATTATAAATATTACACCACGCACATCTTTTCTTTGAATGATATTCAAATGTTTGATACAAGTCACAAAAAATACAAATTAGGATTTTAATTATGAAATATTTTGCACTTCTTACTTGTTTTGTTTCTCAACTTACAATGGCTTCTTCAGTCACTGACTCAACTTGGAATAATATTCTTACACAGAATGCAATTACAAACTTTAGTGATCAAGCCTATTGCTTTACTTCTTCAAAAGGAGAAGTTGAAGGGAAAAATATTGATCTTAGAGTTCGTTTAGCATCTGTCTCTAAATTAATTACATCTCTATGGGCCGTTGAAAAATTAGGCGTTAACTATCAATACCAAACGAAGCTGTATATTAAGGACAAAAATCTACATATCGCAGGAAGTTTTGATCCTTTCTTTGGTAATGAAAAAGTATTTTACTTGTTATCACAATTGAATGAACTCGGGTATAAGGAATTTGATACAATAACTTTTGATAAAGATTTAATTATTTTTCCATCTGCTCAAACACATACAGATATTTATCCCAATATTACTCCGGCCTTTGTTTCTAAAAATTTAAATAATTATTTTAATACTAAGGCTTGGAGCAAAATTTTCAAAGCAGAGTATAATAGAATTGCCAATCTTTCTAAGAATGGTAAATTTTTAGACCAAGTCGATCTATCAGTAAATCATGTACAATTTTCGGAATCTAATCCTTTTGAAAATGATCCAGAAGCAAGAGTTTTGACTTATACCTCACCCGCTCTTGCCAAATATTTGAAAGAAATCAATGTTCAATCAAATAATTATGCTGCCCATACTATTTTTCTCCAGTTAGGTGGTGAAACTTCTTTTAGTAAATTTGTGAGTGATTCATTTAATCTAGAAGATAAGGATATGCATTTTTATACTGGTAGTGGATTGCCAACAACAATTAATGGTATTCGAAAAGATAATTACGGAACATGCTCAGTGGTATTAAAACTAATTGAAGAACTTAGGTTATCAACAGAAAAACAAAATATGAAAATAGAAGATGTTATAGCTGTTCCCGGAAGTGATAAAGGAACATTTAGAAATAGAGTTTTTTCTTCTGAACTAAAAAATTCTTTTGTTGCAAAAACTGGAACACTAACAAATGTTTCAACCCTTGCCGGAATGATGAGTACAAAAAATGGATATAGTGCATTTGGTGTTTTTAATCAAACTCCTAAACTTTTGGGAGCTAAGAAATCACAAAATACAATAGTAGAAGCTATTTTGGAAGATTTAGGTGGACCACTTGCATTTGATTACACTGCTGATATTTTTCATACTTACAATCGAGATGAAAATATTAAAAATAATAATTTAGATGAAAGTGCAATTAGTGAATTTATGCCTTTTGAAGAAGCTCTTACTATAACTAAATAGTTAAAGTGGAGTTTCAACATCTCCATAGAGTTTGCCATTTACAAGAGTAAAACCATCTGGATGTCCACCATGTGGATCAAAATGGCTCCAATGAACCATTCCGGATCCAACTTTTAAATACTCTCCGCAAACCTGAACAGTTGTACCAACTGAAACTGGTATACGGCCAAATTCAAGATTACTTACAACTTGAATTTTATATCCAGAGACATTTATCATATATTTTTGATGAGGGTTTCCGGACTTATCTTCTGGTAATATTTTTTCAACTACTCCCTTTACAAAAACTTGAGGTCTATTTGAATTAGTTGTTCTGACTTTGTTTAATTCATCAACAGAACCCGAAAGTTCATTGCCTTTACGATCTTTACAAGTTGGTAATTCAGCTGAATTAGCAGTGTTTAGGCTTAAGATTAAAAAAGAGATAAAAAATATCGATTTCAAAGCTACCTCCAAAAAACGTTTAATATAAGCTACACTTATGCTTTATATTATGTCTACCTAATAAAACTTTCTTTTGCCTGATAGTCTTACGTCATTTCCAATAGATAGGTGCATATTATATTTTACTTGAATAGGGCGATCTTCTCCCATGAGCATAGGATCTGTTGTTTGTAAGTAGGAAGTTTTTGAGATAGGAAATGCAGTTATCAGTTTTTCCTCATGAGACAGATAATCTTCAATTGAATAAATAAGTAAGTAGGAATTTTCTGTAGCGACAGCTGAGTTTTGAAATTTTACAAAATGACTTCTAATTATTGTTTTATATATGGAAGGAGAAAGTATTTTTTCTTCAAGTGTTTTAATGGTTAATTTAGAATAGTCAAATTGCTTAATTTCAGGTGAGACATTTTTTAGCTTATCTAAATTAGTAATTGATTGTTTATTTTTAAAAACAATTCTCCCTGCGAAATAAGTTATATTAGACAAAAGTGTTCCATTTTTAGTTTGCGGAGACAGACTTTTATTTTTCAAAGAAAAAGCATTACAAACTTCTAGGTTTATCCATCGTTTTCTTTTATGGCCATATGGAGTATCTAGATTACTAAAAAGATAACCGTATGAATGTGTGATACCTGCATGAACAATATAGTTGTCACTAGTTAATCCAAAAAAGTCTTGTAGATTATTTAAGATTTTATCATTAATGATTTTCTTTTTTGCACCTGAATCAAAATTCAAACTTTCACCCCATAAAGAGAGAAGCTTAGAATCTGTGGCATCGCTCTTTATTTGATTCAATAAAGATGGATCCGTTTGCTCAAGAATAACTCCTAGTGATTTTGTTCCTGCTTCAATTTTTAAGACTAAATTTTGCCAATAATCATCCTGAGATTGATCGAAAGTGGGTATGTGAGCACATGACGTCAGAAAGAGAAATAAAAAGATTGGTAAACGCATAATAAACTCTTTATTAAAAATTAACATTTGGTAACATGATATATTATCAATTTATGACCAACACTTTGAAAACAATTCTTTTTGTATAAGGACAATATTAATGAAACTTATTTTGCAGATCATGATTTTAATTATTTCGATACAAGCTGTATCGGCTGAAGATCAAATTCATAATGGATACGTTTATAAAAAACCTTCCTGGCTTCAACCTTTTACTTCAATGCCCAGAGATTTTGGAACATTTTTTTCTGATTCTTTTTCCAAAGATAAACTTGGAGCTTGGGGTGCAATAGCAGCCTCGACTACATTATTAGTTATTTATGACCGCGAAGTTTTAAATGAAACTCAACGCTTTGGCCGTCGTTTAGGAATTGGAAATGACGATCATACAACAGACATGGTTAAAGTTGGAACGCTCTCAATTTTCAGAGGACCTACCGATTTAGGTTCCGCAATGTATTTTATTGGAGATGGCTGGACAACTTTTGCCTTAACGGCTTCTTTTCTTGGTGTAGGTGCTTTTACTGATGATTATAGAGCTCTACAAACGGGTGCTCAACTTTTCCAAGGATTACTAATGACTGGAATTGTAACCCAAACAATTAAGCGATCAACAGGTAGAGAAAGTCCAATAGCTGCGACAACTCCGACAGGGAAATGGAAACTCTTTCCATCTTTTGCAACATATAATAGCAGAATTTCAAAATACGATGCATTCCCATCTGGACATCTTGCTACTACAGTAATGGCAATTACAATTATTGCTGAAAATTATGAGGACTACACTTGGATTCGTCCCGTTGGTTATACTTGCGCGAGCCTACTCGCATTTCAAATGGTGAATAATAGTGTACATTGGGCCAGTGATTATCCATTAGGTATTGCAATTGGATATATGATGGGAAAAAGTATTTCCAAAAATGGCAGAAGTAAAATTGAAGGTACTGAAATAGAAAATAAAGTTACCTATAATTGGGCACCTACTTTTTCAGAAGTAGGTACTATGGGGTTGGGACTGAATATTTCTTATTAATTTTTTTCCGCTTGAAATTCTTATTTTATTTCTATACATTTATACCACAAGAGATATGGGCTCTTAGCTCAGTTGGGAGAGCGCGACGCTGGCAGTGTCGAGGTCAACGGTTCGATCCCGTTAGGGTCCACCATTTTTCTGGAAGAAAATCTTAAGACATTTAAAGAAAAAAAAGAAGGCCGAATTTCGATTCGGTTTTTTTATGTCCAAATAGCTAACTACTAAAACTTATTATACTAACAGAATCAATAAGTTCGTAAAAGTAACTGAATCGCTTCTTCTGTATTCCAATTATCCTCATGCGCTAACATCTCTAGAAATCTCTAGGGGTGGCTTTTTTTGGCTTTTCGTTTGGCTCCGCAGGTAGCAAGTCAAAAATTAGTAGCAATGATTGGTAGCAAATGAGGGTAATTGGATTAGTTTTCCGTAGACAATTTTTAGAGAGCGGGACGCTGGCACTAACCAACAAGGAGATTAAAATGCTAGGTCGCTCGAATGAACAAAAAAGACTTGAATCAAACGCAAAGGCACTAAGGAAAGCAAGAACTACAAAGGGTCTATCCCGAAAAGAATTAGCCAAGAAACTAAATGTAACTGATAAGGCCATAGAGAAAATTGAAAATGCTCGGGATAATTTATCTGAGCCTAGGCTTTTAAAAATTCTTGAGGCTTTAGGGATTTCTTTTGAGGAGTTCTTCAAAATTAAACGAGGAAAATCAATTCAATCGAAGCCTCGGTTAAAAAATGTAATTACTAATTCAGATCGAAGAAGTTACAAAAAAATAATTACCAAGGAAGTAAGAGCATTAAAGGCATTAAGGGTATTAAAAAAATTGTCACAGGATCAGGCATCCTGTGTTTGTGGCTACTCTCGTCCGACGATAGGGCATATCGAAAATGGGAGGATCACAATTAATCGGGAAAGGATTTTTCACATCGTTAAATCTTACGGGCTAAGAATTGAAAACTTTGAGAAATATTTAAAGCAAGAAGTAATGAGGAATGAAATTATAGATCAATGTAAAAGTAAAATATTAGACCTATCAGATGAAAAACTGGGCCTCGTAAAAGGAATCATTGATTCAATGGCGTAAAAATGTAGAAAAGCCAATACTGTATTGAGTTTGATTTTAGTTTTATAGAGATGGGATTGGACATGGGGATCTGGTTTATCCTATCCCCTTCGGCGCAATGTTAAATTTCAGAGACCTTAATAATTTCATTTTTCTCTAGATGTTTAATATAATATTCTAAATTACCAGAAATTTTTTTTAATACATCAGGAAGAAATATACAGAATTCTTCAATTGAAGGATTATCGGACGTTGGGCCACCATGGTAGTGTCTCATATGGGTTAGCACATCAACTCTGTCTTCGTCTCTCAACTTACTAAGCGGATTTGATTCTCCATGAAGACTAGAAAGATGGACAAATGCACAGCCAAATTTATAAACAGACTTAGTCCATCCCATCAACCCAGACGCTAGTTCAACCATATCTCGGTCGGTAACTTTCTTTGTCTTTCCGTTTACTGTTTTAATCGTCCACGATTGATTAGCGAGAGTTTGTGCTATTAACTCGTTTCTTATATCTAGGCCAGAAGTAGACAGTAGGTACACAACTCGGATGAGGGAGTCTAGCTCTTGTCTTAAGATTGGGATCAATGAATCCCTCCCCGCAGCAAGCTACGGGGTATCGAGGAGTTGGTAGCGTCGATTTTTTTCTGTCTGAAGATAAATTCGTCATTGAATCAATTCA